>CATLEQ010000286.1 GCA_949915905.1 uncultured Lachnospiraceae bacterium
CATTGTACCAAATAATTGCATCCTTTGTCAACCATTATTCCAAATTTCATAGCGCAATGTAAAAAACACCGGCGGGATCTTCCCGCCGGCAAAACCATCCGCATTGGCGCATGGACTCCCCCATATCACCGAGACGCTAAATGACTTCCACCCGTTTATATTTTTCCGGATGCTTTTTTTCGTCCTTCGTGCGCAATATCATCCATATCACGCCGCCCGCGACGAGGATGCCAATAATGACGTCTCCAATGATCAAGCCAATTTCCCATGGAGACATGTCATAATACGCGCTGGCTCCCGATGCCATGTTTTGCATCAAATTGCTATTTACATATGAATACAATATATTGTGGATCGCATTCCGCATCGCCGTTTGCGCCGTGGTTGTGAGCCGTCATGATGCCCATCGTGGCATGGGTCGTCTTGCTCGCGTTCTTTCCGTCCGACGTATAGTTCAGTTCCATCGTGGCCTCTTTCACCACGATTTCATACGCCTTCAGGTAAATTTCCCGCAACGTCTGTTCCGTGCACCACGTATAAGTACATTTCTGCATCAGTTCCTTGTCATTCAGCACGAAATGCTTCATGTACGCGACCAGACCCTTGTTTGCCGCCCCGGTGACGACCGCCGCGCCCATCTTGCCGGAAAGTACCGGATCCTCCGAATAATACTCAAAATTCCGTCCGTTGAACGGGGAACGGTGCATGTCCAGGCCCGGCGCGTACCATCCGTTCGTATATACGCCCTCGCCGGACTGGAACTGAAATGCTTCTTCGCCAATGGCCTCGCCCATCGCCCTCGTCAGATCCGTGTTGAACGTGGAAGCCACCACGACCTCCGACGGCCACGCGCAAGCACCCGCCCCGGCGATGGACGTTCCCGCGCCAAACGTCTTCGTCAGGCCCACCGGGCCGTCAAAATTCTTGGCCTCCTGAAATCCCACGCTGTCAAGCGCGCCCGTGTTGTAATTATGATTGAACAGCATCTGCCGAACCTGCTCGCCATCCTTGGAAAAGTCAATCTGGTCAAGCAACTGGTCCCACATGGGGTCATAGTAGTCCAGTCCCCGAAGGTCGGCCGCGCGCAATCCATTCTCCTGGCCCTGTACCGGTGCCTCGGCGGCATAAATCTTGCTGCCTTCCACGTTTCCCAGCTCCGGATCATGTTCATAATCATAGGCATCCCCGCCCAGGGCGACACTCGCCTCGTCAATGACCGCCTGCGACATCGCCTTGTCCGTCACGGCCACCGGAATGTTGGAAATTGGCCCTTCCCTGTCAATCATGACGTCCTCCACCACGTTCGGCATCGTGGGGAAGGAACCCTCGCCAACCTCGCTGCCCCAATCGGCACGGGTCAGATTCGTCACCGAGTCATCAGCCATATACTCGTTCATATTCTCAAACTTGTTATTTACCACCATGTATCCGGCTTCCGAGTCATACCGCCCCCTCGCCGCGATTTCCGTAATCGTACCGTCCTCGTTCATCGCGGACTGGGACTCCATGTCGGAGCTTCTAAGATTCTCGCCCTCGAACACCACCGTGGACGCGACCTTGTAAACCTCCTCGCAACCATTTTCCCCATACAGACGGTGCGCGCCATTCCGGCAGCTAATCACGTAATCCCCTTCTTCCAAAATGTATGCGCCATTCGTCCCGTCCTCGTTCTCATGCAAATAAGAATACGAAGCCATGTCGTCGCGCTCGAACGTCACCACGACCGTCTCCGACGCGCCCGGGGCGATTTCCCCCGTCTTTGCGAAGCCCGCCAGGTTGACATACGATTTCTCAATTCCGTTTTCCCTGTCATAATCCGTGTACGGCGCGGTGTAATAAATCTGAACCGCGTCCCTGCCGTTTCGTTCTCCCGTATTCGTCACTTTCACGTCCACAAAAATCATGCCGTCCTCTTCCTCGACATTGGCAATCTCTTGTGAAAACGTCGTGTAGGACAAGCCGTAACCGAACGGGTAAACCACCCCGCTCCCGCGATAGTCGGCGGCCGTCCGCCATCCGTCATACCACGCGTCCCCGGATCCTTCCTTTTGTTGTTCCTTCTCATGATAAGCCGTCTCGTAGAAACGATATCCCATATAAATGCCTTCCTCGTACTCCAAATAATTGGGATGGTAAACCGAGTCGTCCCGCTGCCCGGAAATATCCACTTCCGAGGAATTCGAATACTGGTACTCACCAAAATTCTGCAAGGCGGGATCTGCGGAAAAGTCCGCATAATAGGTGTCAACCGTCCTGCCGCTGGGGTTCGTGTCCCCGCAAAGGATGTCCGCCATCGCCTTGAAACCCAGTCCGCCCGGACCGCCAATCCAAAGAACCGCGTCGATTCCATTGTCGGCCTCAAGTGCCCCCAGTTCCATCTGATTGGACGCGTTCAAAATTACCACCACGTTTTCACAGTTCTCCTTCGCAAAAGCAATCATTTCCTTTTCATAAGAAGAAAGCGCGAGCTGGTGCGGCGTGCCGTCCACGTATTCCGTACGTTGCAAATCCCACGATTCCCCACCGAACCGCCCGATGAACACCAGCCCCGTCGTTCCCTCACAAGACGCCTTGACCTCCTCCGTGTCGTAAATCCGAGGGTCAAACTCCTTAATCGCGTGATCCATCCCGCCAAAGCCCATGTTGTCGCCCTCGCTCGCCTTAATTTCCTCTATGTCATCCGACGTGATCTCGTATGCGTTGCTGTTTTTCAGCAAGGCCTCGACCGTTTTGTTCACCGCGTCCTCGCCAAATGCCTCCTTCAAGGCCCTTTCCGGAGAATACACATAATCCTTGCTCGTGTCCACGTTTCCCGAACCGGTCCCGCCCCAAATCGGATCCACGTATCGATAACCAAACGGGGTAATCTTCGTTGCCTTGGACAACGGGAGCACGGCATCCTGGTTTTTCAACAAAACCTCCCCCTCCGCCGCGACCTGCATGGCGACCTCGATCGCCGCTTCCAACGATTGTGCGTCGCTCGTATACGACACGTCATAATAATCCAAATCCAGCCCGGACGTATCCGTACTATTGACAATGTGCACCTCGCCCCTTCCCAGATAAGCGTCCAGTGCCACGCGCCAGTAGTTCGCCACCATCGTAACCGCCACCGCCAGAATCAGCAACAAGCTCAACAGCGGAATTAAAATCGCCCGAAACCTCTTGTTACTCATTTTTAATTTTCCTTGTTTCATTTCTCATCCTCCTTTTTCACCGTGGTAATGTCTAAACCCACCTTGCCTCGGAGAAACGCGCGTTTTTCTCGTTACATGGATGATTACACAAACAAGGATTTTTTACAATACCCTTTACCCCGTATGACCTTTTTCACTCCTATTTGGTTCTAAAAAGAATCTGGACGCCTTCCTTTTGGCTCCTTGTGGCAGAACGCGACGCCCCTTCCGTCGCCTTAACTGTGAAGCCGCACTATGCACCCACCACCTCTGTCGGCACAGGTATGGAAACGTCCAGGCAAAACCACCCGTCCTCCACCGAAACGGCAAGGGCTCCATTATACTTTTCCGCGATCATGCTCATGCTTCGCACCCCGAAGCCATGGTTTCTGGCGTCCTTCTTCCTCGTCCTTGGCAAGCCCGAACCGTCAAGCATCACCGCTTCATCGCAACTGTTTTCCACATGAATTAAAAGCGTCCTCCCCACGACGTGCACCCGGACGCGGACGATGCGCCTCGCCTCGTCCGCGATTTGCTCCACCGCCTCGAAGGCGTTCGAAAGCGCATTGCCAAACAGCGAATACAAGTCCGACGAGGAAAGGAAAGAAAGGCGTTCCCCGTCAATCATGCACGACAAATGTATCCCATGCTCGGCCACAAACATGCTCTTTTCCGCCAGAATCACGTCGACCACGTCGTTTCCCGTCCTTACCGAGGTGTCATAAATGTCAATGCTCTTGGCCAACTCGTCAAGGTATTCCTTATCAACGGCCATCCCCGCACGCCGCTCCAATGCCCGAAGCTGGTGTTTCAAATCATGGCACTTTATGTTAATCATCTCGACGTTCTGCCTGCTCTGCTCATAATTCTTCTTGTCCTGCTGCCAAAGGAAATAAATCATCTCCCTCTCGCTTTCCACGACGTCCTTTTTTAATAGGGAATATAAAATGCCCATCGCAAACGCTCCCGAGAGCAGGCTGTAAAGATAAATGACCGCCGTCCCCAAAAGCGGCGGCCGAAGCATATAAGTCACCACCGCGTTCAAGACGACGTCCGTCAGCATGATTCCCACGAAACTCAGCAAAAGAAAAATGTCAACCTTCAACTTTTCCCGCTCCCGCATCTCGTGCTCCACGAACGCCCACACGAACCAGTAAATCAGCCCATAGGACGCAAAATAAACAAGTAATGAGAACACGTTGTAGGATCCCTTTATGTCCGTGTTCCCGTAAACGTCAATGCTGCCGATTCCAGTAACCGAGACGAAAAAATAATACGTCATATAGGAAATATGCTGTACCGTGTATGCGACCGCCCCGCCAAAAATCAGGTTCACCGTCGGCTCATCGAAACAGATTTTCATGGCCACGACGGTGGCCGCGAACAAGCCCAAAAACATGAACGAAACATACGCGCTATTAAACACGTCGCCACCGAACACGACGGGATAGAAAAACGCAAACAAATAGACTCCCGCGAGGGAAACCGCCAGACGCAGTCCGAAACGCCTTTTCTTTTCAAACGTGTACACGGCCAACGCCTCCGCAACTAAAAGTTCCGAGAGAAATATTACCTTGTATCCCGAAAGTCCCGCCGAAAACGCAATCATGTCCCTCACCTCATCTTTCCCAGGTATCGCGTGAATTCCCGCACAAAGTCCTTCTTCCGCAAATGGCTGATCCGCAGCCTATCCTCGCCCAGGATCACTTCTTCCTTCTCAATCGCGTCAACATACTTAAAATTGACCAGAAACGAATTGTTGCAGCGGGTGAACGCCTCCCTTGGAACCATGGCCTCCACGTCCTTCAGGCTCCCCCATGACTCCACCTCCCCCGACTCCATGTGGAAAATCAATTTGTGATGGTATACCTCCACGTAGCGGATCTGGGATGACGATATCCTCTGGACGCTGCCGGAATTTTTTAAGACCACGTCCCTTTCCCGTCTCGCATCCAACACCCTGCACACTTTTTTCATAAGCTTTTCAAACTCAAAATAATTGATGGGTTTCACGATGTAATCCAGG
>CATLEQ010000287.1 GCA_949915905.1 uncultured Lachnospiraceae bacterium
CGCCATCCTCGTGACGACGAGCCGGGAGCTGGCGGAAAAAGTGTCCGAGGAGGCCGATGCCTTCATAAAGCAGCTTTCCCGGGCGGAAATCATCCAAAAGTCGCTTGACAATTATGGGCACATCCTGGTGGCGGACAGTCTGGACGACGCGATTGACGCGGTCAACGAGATTGCCTCGGAGCATTTGGAAATCATGACCGCC
The DNA here is from genome assembly GCA_949915905.1 of uncultured Lachnospiraceae bacterium. Lineage (GTDB taxonomy): Bacteria > Bacillota > Clostridia > Lachnospirales > Lachnospiraceae > Schaedlerella. The sequence goes on from CATLEQ010000287.1 coordinate 203, forward strand.
GACCCGTACCAGGCAATGATGAAGGTGCGAAACGCGGGAGCCATCTTTATCGGGGAATATAGCAGCGAGCCGTTGGGGGACTATTTTGCCGGGCCGAACCATATTTTGCCGACAAACGGGACGGCCAAGTTTTTCTCTCCGCTGTCCGTCGACGATTTCCTGAAAAAATCCAGCCTCATCGCCTATTCCAGGGAGGCCTTGGAGAAGGTGCATACAGACATTGAACGATTTGCCGAGGCAGAACAACTGACCGCACATGCAAATTCCATTAAAGTCAGATTTGCCCGAAAGTAACTGGCATTGAACGCTTAACGAGCACAAAAGTGCGAGTTTAGCGAGAAAGCCCATCCCGAAACTTGGCGAGGTATTTTACGAGCCTAGTTGAGTGGATGTTACATTGTTAGTGCGAGGGCGTTCTTTGAGATTAATGAGGCCGCAAGGCCGAATTTAGCGAAAAGAACTTCCTTAAAGAAGAAAGTGAGGATGAACCCATGCAGCAAAGAAAGGCTGAGTGCAGCAGAAAAACGAAGGAAACAAACATTACGCTCTCCATCAATCTGGACGGGCGGGGAAAGAATCAGATTGATACCGGCATCGCCTTTTTTGACCACATGCTGGACGGGTTCGCCCGCCACGGCCTGTTTGATCTGGAGGTCAAGGTAATCGGCGATTTGGATGTGGACTGCCACCATACGGTGGAGGATACCGGAATCGTATTAGGGCAGGCCATACTTAAAGCATGGGGAGAGAAGGCGGGAATCCGCAGGTACGGGCATTTTTTGCTCCCCATGGACGAAGTGCTGGCGTTATGTGCCATTGACTTGTCCGGACGGCCGTACCTAAAATATGACGCGGAGTTTACCGTGCCGCGCCTTGGCGGGCTGGACACGGAGATGATAAAGGAATTTTTCTATGCCGTCAGCTATAGCGCACAAATGAACCTGCACTTGAAAATTTTGGACGCGGGAAACAACCATCATATGGCGGAAGCCTTGTTCAAGGCGTTTGGAAAGGCCTTGGACGCGGCGGTCATGGAGGAGCCGCGGATAACGGACGTGTGGTCCACGAAAGGAAGTTTGTAAAATGAGTTATAAAAGATTGACACCATGTATTTTTATAAAAAACGGAAAAGCGATTAAGTGGTTTGACGACCACACGGTGATTGCCAATGACGTGATCGCCCTTGCTAAAAGTTACGGAGAGCACGGAGCGGATGAATTGTTGATTTTTGACTTGTCGGATAACGACAAGGAACATGACCAGACGATCGGCATCCTGAAAAAAATCAACCGGGTCATCGGCATTCCGATGACGGCGGGGGGAAATATCCATCGGCTTGAGGATGTCAAGAAAATCCTTTATGCCGGAGCCAAGCGGGCGATGCTAAACCTTTCCAAGACGGATTCGGAAAATCTGATTGAAGAAGTGTCCACACGTTTTGGAAAAGCGCGGATTGCCGTGTCATTAAATGATTTTGACACCTTGTTCAAAAAACACCACTGTGTGGAAAAATGGTGCTCCGAGGTGGTGTTCATGCATCGGCTGGACTTGAATTCCGTGGAGTATTTGACGGAGATTCCTTGCGTGGTCTTGACGGACACGATGGAGCAATCCGAGATTTTGAAGATTCTCAAGTCAGACAGGGTAAAAGGCGTTTCCGGCATGTTTGTCAGCCACGAGGACATGGATTTTAACGAGTTTAAGGAAATCTGTGCCGGCGAGGGAATCCGCATGACTTCCTTCGAAAGCATTTTGGATTTTTCGGAATTAAAAGTAAATGAACACGGATTGATTCCCGTCATCACGCAGGATTACCAGACCAAGGACGTGTTGATGATGGCATACATGAACGAGGAGGCATTCGAGCATACGGTTAAAACCGGACGGATGACCTACTATAGCCGCAGCCGCAAGCAGCAATGGGTGAAGGGCGAGACGTCCGGACATTTCCAGTATGTGAAAAGCCTGACTGTCGACTGTGACAAGGACACGATTCTGGCCAGGGTGGAACAGATTGGTGCCGCCTGCCATACGGGCAACCGGACCTGCTTTTTCCAGACCATCATTGGAAATGACGCGGAATATCGAAATCCGCAACAGATTTTGGAGTCCGTGTATCGGACGATTCAAGACCGGAAAAAGAATCCGAAGGAAGGCTCTTACACCAATTATCTGTTTGATAAAGGAATCGACAAGATTTTGAAGAAGGTGGGAGAGGAAGCGACCGAAATCGTGATCGCGGCCAAGAACCCGGATCCGGAGGAAATCAAGTACGAAATCTCCGACTTCCTCTATCACGCCATGGTGCTGATGGTGGAAAAAGGCGTCACCTGGGAGGACGTGGCGGAAGAACTGATGAACCGATGACAAGAGAAGCCGAGAAAACAATGGTATTTCTAAACAAAGAAAGTAATATCAAAGGCGGACATTGCTACTGATATTCGAAATCATAATTGAGTAGGGGAGATTTTTCCCCTACTCGTCGCGCCGGGACAGGCTGCTCTACTGATTATGCTAACTGCAATTCATGTTAAATTTCTTCCCTTTTCGGGTTTCCAAATCCCATTTTTTGCTGGAATGTGATTTAATGTTTGTATCCTCCGCAAAAATCAGTTATACTATCTATAGTGAACGACAAAATAATTTGTCGTTCACTATAATCCCTCTGGGGGATGCGCACGATTTTTGCAAGGTAGAATCTGCGTATACACGCAGCAAAAATCGGCGCAGTGAACGCCAAAAACAAAAATTTTTGTCGTTCACTATATAAATGCACAAAACATTTGGACGGATTAGCGCATGTAGGCAAGCAATTGCTAGGAAGGGAAGTGTGTAGGATGGAAATGAGGAAGAAGCTTCCGATCGGGATTGAATTTTTTGAACATTTCAGGCGGGATGACTTTTACTATGTGGATAAGACGGGATTCATCCGTGATTTAATCAACACGCGGGGGAGCGTGAATCTGTTTACAAGGCCGCGCCGTTTTGGCAAAAGCCTGAACATGGACATGTTGAAGACCTTTTTTGAGATTGGGACGGATCCGACCTTGTTTGACGGCCTGGAAATTTCCAGGGAGACGGCGATTTGTGAGCGACATTTGGGAAAGTATCCCGTCATTTCCATCAGCTTGAAGGACGTGGAAGGAACGGATTTTCAGACAGCATATGATACGTTGTGCATCATAATCAGTGACGAAGCCGCAAGGCATGAGTTTCTCATCGAGAGTGACAATTTAACGCTCTATGACAAGGAAAAGTTTCGTCGTTTGATTGAAAACAACTTGGAAAAACCGGCGGATCTCCATAATAGTTTGAAAATGCTGACACAGTTACTTTGCAAACATTATAACATGCCTATCATTATGTTGATTGATGAATATGACGTACCCTTGGATAAAGCGTATCAAAACGGATATTATCCGGAGATGGTGGCATTGATTCGTTCCTTGTTCAGCCAGGCGTTAAAAACCAATAACGGTTTGTATTTCGCCGTTATCACTGGGTGCTTGCGAATCGCACGAGAAAGCATTTTCACGGGGCTTAACAACTTCAAGGTACGGACGATATCGGACGTGGAATGTGCGGAATATTTTGGCTTTACAGATTATGAAGTCCGGGAAATGTTACGGTATTATGATGTGGAAGAGCGATTCGATGATGTCAAGGAATGGTATGACGGTTATCATTTCGGTTCCGTGGACGTGTATTGTCCATGGGACGTCATCAACCAGTGTGATAAGATGAGGGTAAAAAAAGACAGTCCCATGGAGTTTTATTGGGAAAATAGCAGCAGTAATTCGATTGTCAAGGACATTGTCGAGGAGGCGACGGAAAGTACGAGGGCCGAGATTGAAACCCTGATTTCCGGCGGTTGCGTGGAAAAGCCCATTTTCCCCGAGCTGACCTACACCGATTTGGACAATGAGGATGCCAGCATCCGCCAGACGTATTTGTGGAGTGTGCTCTTTGCCACCGGCTACCTGACGGACTTCGCGGAACCAGTGGGCAAGATTCACAAGTTGGTCATTCCCAACAAGGAGGTGCTTGGCATCTACCGGGATCGGATTTATTCCTGGTTTCGGGTCAAGGTAACGAGCCATACGGAACAATGGCAACGATTTTGTACGGCCGTGGAGAATGGAAACGCCAAGGAAGTAGAAAAGTTGCTGAATGAATTTATGGACGATTCCATCAGCATCCGTGATACCGCCGTGCGGAAAGAAATGAAAGAGAACTATTTCCATGGTCTCTTGCTTGGTCTGCTGACGGCCGATGGAAGGTGGGTCGTAAAATCCAACGCGGAATCCGGTGTCGGATACGCGGACATCCGCATCGAAATTCCAAGAAAGGAAATCGGATGTGTCATGGAAGTGAAATATGCGGAAAATGGCGCGTTTGACGAGGCATGCAAGGAAGCTATGGAACAGATTGAAAAGAATGGGTACGCGGCAGGTCTTAAGCGGGAAGGAATGCAGACGATTCACAAATACGGAATCGCTTGTTATAAGAAAAGCTGCAAGGTAGTGTGCCGGGAAGGGTAGATGGTAAAAGAGGTGCAAGATTTATGGAAATGAAAAAGAAGCTTCCAATAGGGATTGAATTTTTTGAACATTTCAGGCGGGATGACTTTTACTACGTGGACAAGACGGGATTTATCCGGGATTTAATCAACACGCGGGGGAGCGTGAACCTATTTACAAGGCCTCGCCGTTTTGGCAAGAGCCTGAACATGGACATGTTGAAGACCTTTTTTGAGATTGGGACAGATCCGACCTTGTTTGACGGCCTGGAAATTTCAAAGGAGACAGCGATTTGTGAGCGGCATTTGGGAAAGTATCCCGTCATATCCATCAGCTTGAAGGACGTGGAAGGAAAGGATTTTCAGACTGCATATGATACGTTGTGCATCATAATCAGTGACGAAGCCGCAAGGCATGAGTTTCTCATCGAGAGTGACAATTTAACGCTCTA
>CATLEQ010000288.1 GCA_949915905.1 uncultured Lachnospiraceae bacterium
GTATATTTTTATGATTTTTTTAATTTTTTCCTTGCTTTTTACACCTCACTATATTATACTAATAGACGTAGAGAGAATACTTTCTACAACCCCTTATTAATTATTTATACTCCCCTCAAAAGACCGATGGCTCCCCCATCGGTCTTTTACTTTGTCTTTATAAGTTTTTTTCCGCCTACCGGCTAAGGAACCATTCATCAATCACTTGTGAATTCCGGACAGTTCCTAAGAGCTTCTTCCCCCAATCAGACGGACGATCACCGCGATAATCAGCACCGGCACGAGTAACGGCAGCAAAAGCCTCACCAGACCTGTGATGATGGAGACAACCAGCATCACTACCATCACGACCGCCAGAACCGCCAATAGTTTCTTCCACCAGGTATCCATCCGAAGCAGGTCGGCGAATCCCCCCTGCGGCCTTCCCCCTTGCTCTTCATAAGCATAATCGCTTCCATGTTTATAGGAGCCCGTATCCCCGCCGGCCTCGTATACCGTCTCCTTGTCCGTCCCGTCATTGGCATCAATGATCGTCCTCGCCAAAATCCACGGGTCGCCAAGCATCTCCATGACCTCCCGCTCGCTCTTCCCCTTCCGCACCTCTTCCATTATATAATTGTTATAATAGTCCAGGTTTTCCTGCACGAGGTTGCTGGCAATATTGCCGCCCAGGGCGGTTTTTAACTGGGCAAGAAATTCTTCCTTGTTCATCTTAACTCCTCCTGACAAAATCTAACAATTCCTAACTCCTTAAGAATATCACATTATCCCATTCTTTCCAAGTGGCACGACCTTAAAATTTTTCTTAAGCCGTTGTTACTATTGACAGTAACCTTAAGCCTCCGGCTGATTTCCTTCCTCTGGCTGCGCTTCCTCCGGCTGCGCTTCCTCCGGCTGCGCTTCTTCCTCCGCCGGGTTATCCTGCACGCCTTCCTGCAGCTTTTGATTTTCCGCCTGCAGGCTTTGCGTCTCCTCGCGGAGCTTGTCCGCCTCCTCCTTCAATTTTTGATTTTCTTCCATCATGGATTGATTTTCTGCCTGATACATCTGATTTTCTTCCTGCAGATGCTGATTTTCCTCCAAGAGCTGTCCATTTGATTCTTTTAAGCTTTCATTTTCTCCCATCTGCAATTCCAGCTGCGCCAGAATCTTCTTATTATCATTTTCCGCACCCGCCATCCGGATTCCCAGAACCACGCACGCTGCCAGGCAGGCAAACGCCAGTGCCGCGAAACCGGCCTTCCTTTTCCAGCCGCCTTCCCCCTGGCTCCTGACAATCGGAAGTTCTTTCCTTATCTGTCCCATTTCCTCAAACCGCTTCTTTGGATTCTCTCCCAGACACTTTTCAACCACCCTGGCCAGACGAAATTCCTCACCCTTCGTAAGTGCGGGCTTCATTTTTACACTTGCCAGCAAAAACTGAACCGTCTTCCCATAACTATACACGTCCAAAAATTGCCGGTTATTCTCCTTTTTATATGCAATCGGCCTCACAAAATGATTCCGCACGGCCTGCTTCTGCATATTCCGCATGACAAATTCATTACTCTTCGCCTCCAAATCCAATAATACGACTTCCTCGTCCCCCGTCACCAACACGCTGTATGGGTTGAGGTACCGATATGGCTGGTCCGCCTTGCACTGGTGGTACAACTCCAACTGCTCGGCCAATTTTTCTATCCACTCCAACACTACGCGCTTTTCCATCTCCGGATATTGCTGCACGCGATATATCAACAACTGCCCCGCGATGCAGTCCATTGCCGGATGACAACGGTTCTGATGCCTAATAAACCGGATCACCTCATATTTCTTTTCTATGGCTACCCTCTCCTTTCCAAACTCACTTGCCGACACAAGCATCATTGTAAACAAAAATCAATCTCTTCGCAAAATGCATGGCCGTAATCCACTTCTGCCCGGATAAAATGTGTTCAAGTCTCTGAACCAGGACAACTCTTGATACATCTGAATATTAGAATCTGTCTTTAGAGTAATTGTTATGATACTGGATTTTTTCCAAAAATGCAAGTGCCTTTTTCTTATTTTAACATTTTTTTATAATTTTCCGTTTACAAACTGGTCAAAATGCACTAAACTATATACCATAGGTTTTTTTGGGGACCATCCCCGTAAGGCAAATGCAAATTTCAACACGGAGGTATCAAACATGAAAGGAAACGTAATCGTCGGACAATCCGGCGGACCAACCGCAGCCATCAACTCAAGCCTTGCCGGCGTATACCGCACGGCGAAAGACCGTGGAGCCAAAAAGGTCTACGGCATGCTGCACGGGATTCAAGGATTAATGCAGGAGAGATATATAGACTTGTCGGAGTATATTACGAACGAGCTGGACACGGAACTGTTAAAGCGCACCCCTGCCGCTTTCTTAGGCTCATGCCGTTACAAGCTGCCGGAAATCTTCGAAAACCGCGAAGTATACGACAAAATTTTCGAGATTTTACAAAAGCTTGACATCGAGGCCTTTATCTACATCGGCGGCAACGATTCCATGGACACGATCAAGAAGCTTTCCGATTACGCCATCGTGACCGGTTTCCCGACCCGCTTCATCGGCTGCCCGAAAACCATTGACAACGACCTCGCACTGACGGACCATACGCCCGGCTACGGAAGTGCCGCCAAGTACATCGGCACCTCCGTAAAGGAAATCATCCGTGACAGCTTCTGTCTGGAGTATTCCAAGGGTATCGTCACCATCGTGGAGATCATGGGACGTAATGCCGGATGGCTGACCGGTGCCGCCGCCCTCGCCAAGGGAGAGGACTGCAGCGGTCCGGACTTGATCTACCTGCCGGAGCTTCCGTTTGACATAGAGGCTTTCGGTGCCAGGGTCAAGAAGCTTCTTGAGAAGAAGTCTTCCGTCGTGGTCGTCGTATCCGAAGGTATCCGTCTTGAAGACGGCCGCTATGTCTGTGAGCTCGGACAAAGCATTGACTTCGTTGACGCGTTCGGACACAAACAGCTTTCCGGAACGGCCAATTATCTGGCAAGCTACATTGCCGGTGAATGCGGCTGCAAGTCGCGTTCCATCGAATTGAGCACCCTGCAGCGTTCCGCCTCCCACTGCGCGTCCCGCGTGGACATCTTAGAGGCATACCAGGTGGGCGGTGCCGCGGTCAAGGCAGCGGACGAAGGCGACACGGGCAAGATGGTCGTACTACAGAGACTTTCCGACGACCCGTACCAGTGCGGAACCGAGGTCAAGGACGTTCATAAGATTGCAAACGATGAGAAGGTCGTTCCGAGAGAATGGCTGAACAAGGACGGCACCTACGTTACGGATGAATTTGTAAACTACATTCGCCCGCTGATTCAAGGAGACGTATCACCCGTCATGGTAGACGGTATCCCGAGACACTTGTTCCGTCCGGTATAATAATGGTTCACAGCCGGTTGCCTTTCCGGGGGGACACTCATACAGCTGCGAAATCGTAACTTTTTTTCAAAAAAGTCTTGACAAAGTCGTTCTGGTATAATATACTTTTATTTGCTGTGAACGACTTGTTCAAGTTTGTGCGATTAGCTCAGCTGGATAGAGCGTCTGGCTACGGACCAGAAGGTCGGGGGTTCGAATCCTCTATCGCACGTTTCCAGACATGCCTTGATGATTTTATCTTCGAGGGTGTGATAACTCCTTTGCCACATCAGTGATGATGTGGTTTTTTGATGCCTTTTAATGTCAATTACTGCAATCTAATTAACACGAAACAATCTGTAAATATCACGAAAACAATAACTTATACTCGCTAACGATTTTATCGGTAGCGAGTGTCGCGCCAGCCGCAGCCGCGAAGCGGCATATTTCCTTATGTGGCTGTGCGCATCATTTTATACTAAGCGGCAGTTATGCCGCTCAGTATAAAACGCTTGTACGACGTCCAACAAGGCACCTTGCGTTATCCGCGCGGTGCCTTGTCATTTCTTCCTATAAGCAAACGTCCGATAGATTTCAAACACTTATTTAAAACGTTCCACCTGGCTCTGGATTAACTCTTCGTCCTCAAAGTAATTAATCTTCATGGCCGTCTTTACGTCCTTAAGCGTCTGCGCCGCCACGCGCTCCGCCTTCTCGCTCCCTTTTCTAAGGATTTCATACACATAAGGAATATCTTTCTGGTACTCCTCCCTGCGCTTACGAATCGGCTCCAGCTCCGCCTGCAACACGTTGTTTAAGAAACGCTTCACCTTCATGTCTCCCAAACCGCCGCGCTGGTAGTGCGCCTTCAACTCATCCAGGTTCGCGTATTCCGGTAAGAACTCGGCGAAATACTCCGGCCTGCAAAACGCGTCCAGATACGTAAATACCGTGTTTCCCTCCAGTTTGCCGGGATCCTCGATGCGGATGTGGGTCGGGTCGGTAAACATGCTGAATACCTTCTTTTTAATCTCCTCCGGCTCCTCCGACAAGTAAATGCAGTTGCCAAGCGACTTGCTCATCTTTGCCTTTCCGTCAATTCCCGGCAGACGCAGGCACGCCTTGTTGTCCGGAAGCAGAACCTCCGGCTCGACCAACGTCTCGCCGTAAACCGAATTGAATTTCCGCACGATTTCCTTCGTCTGTTCCAGCATCGGGAGCTGGTCGTCCCCCACCGGAACCGTCGTCGCCTTAAACGCCGTGATGTCCGCCGCCTGGCTGATTGGATAGGTAAAGAACCCGACCGGGATGCTCGCCTCGAAATTCCGCATCTGAATCTCTGACTTCACCGTTGGATTGCGCTGCAGCCTGGACACCGTCACCAGATTCATGTAATAAAACGACAACTCGCACAACTGCGGCACCTGGGACTGAATAAACAGTGTCGATTTCTCGGGATCCAATCCGCAAGAAAGATAATCCAGTGCCACCTCTATAATGTTCTGCCTCACCTTTTCCGGGTTGTCCGCATTGTCCGTCAACGCCTGCGCGTCCGCAATCATGATGTATATCTCGTCAAAATCACCCGTGTTTTGCAATTCCACCCGCCGCCTCAGGGAACCGACATAATGACCCACGTGCAATTTTCCGGTCGGCCTGTCCCCCGTCAAAATAATTTTTCCCATTTTCATTTCCTCCATATATCCTTCTTACGCCGTCGCCTTCGGCACTACCATTCAGCACCGCGCCAAGGCGGGCTGATTGGTAACTGG
>CATLEQ010000289.1 GCA_949915905.1 uncultured Lachnospiraceae bacterium
CAATACCAATCTGGCTCCTTACAAAACAGAATTATTGATCTTGTTGTTGGGTGGCGGGTTTCTCGGCCTTTCCGGTCTGCTAAGTGCAGTCATCACAATTATCCGCTATCAAAAAAGTCTGATGTGGGGATACATTGTCGTTGCATTTTTGGCATTTTTCTTCTCCGACAAGATTGTTTCGCAGTTTGAAATGCTGGGTGCAGCAGTTTTGTACGCAGTATTAATGGGGCTACTATGTTTGATATTCGCGTTTCTGTTCTTCTTAGGAATCCAAAAAAAGCACAGCCAAAACAGTACGTAAGATATTTTGTGCATTATTGTATATTCCGCAACAATTGAACAGCTTTCACGGCTGTCAGTTCGTTAAACGGCGGGCATGGAGCCGTCCGGGATGTCATTGAACACCTTTTACGCGAATCTGAAGCATGGGAAAACGCAATTCCCAAAGTCTATGGCATTGGAATATAAGAAGTCCAAATTATGCGTCATGCTTTTAGCCAGAGCAATCCTGCCCGCCTCTTCTGGGAAGTATGAATTCTTTCAAACTTCCCAGAGAGGCAAGCCCACAATGGCAGGCAAGGAAATTAACAAGATATCAAGCGGGCTTACTATCCTTTTTTCTTCTTCTCATTCGTTTTTATCTGCATTTTTTCTTCTTGTTCTTTAAAATATCCGGCCATGTGCTGAATCGTCCCTTTATGCTCATCATTTAGATTCCGATATAATTCCAGAAATTCGTAATTTTCATTGATGACCTTGGTGATGCGCACTCGCCCATCCTGATTGTGTTTTACGTCGATACACCCAATATGTAATCCACGGAGACATTATAATATGCAGAAAAATGTTTTAACATGTCGACCAGAACCGTGTTGATATCCAATTCATATTTACTTACATTCTGTTGTGAGATACCCACTTCCATTCCCAGTCTTCTTTGTGAAATATTTTTAGAAGTTCTTAATTCTCTTAGTCTTCCAGACATCGTAACACCCCTTTACTCATTTTATACCTCTATATTACTTTGTCTGGAAGAAAATCATACTATCAATTCGTGTATTATCCGACTCCAAGTAAACGGTAGATAGTGCGTACCTCGACTGATATGGAGAAATATGAGAGAATAGACTAAACATGATTCGAACGTTTTTCGAGCGGGAGCTTTACGAAGATGGAAACGTAATCGACAACCGTCACTATTTTGACGGGATGAAGATTATGGATGCGGGGGAAGGATACCTGCGGCACATGGGACGTTACCCGGTGATTTCCATGTCCTTGAAATCGGCCAAACAGCCGGACTACCACATGGCATATGAAAGCCTGAAGGACGAAATCATCAAGGAATATATTCGGCACAATTATATTCTTGATTCAGATTGTCTAACAGAAGAATATCACGAAAGATATTACTCCATAATGAACCGTCGCGCGGAACCGATTACTTATGCAAAATCACTTGGCTTTTTATCCGAATGCCTAAAGAAGTATCATAAGACCAACGTGGTCATCCTTTTAGATGAATATGACGTGCCACTGGAAAATGCCTTTTTCAATGGTTTTTACAAGCAGATGATTGACTTTATCCGTTCCTTGTTTGAATCTGCCTTAAAGACAAATGACTGCCTGCAGTTCGCAATCATTACTGGTTGTCTGCGCATCAGTCGGGAGAGCATATTTACCGGACTAAACAACTTAGAAATCAATTCCGTTTTAAGTAATGATTTTGCAGGATATTTTGGCTTCACCCAGTCCGAGGTGGAGGAAATGTTACGTTACTATGGCTTTTCCGACAAAATTCAAGAAGCAAAGGACTGGTATGACGGCCACATGTTCGGTGAGACGGAAGTTTACAACCCATGGAGCGTCATCAATTATGTAAAGGCGGCCACCAGCGGTCCCAATGCGTTTCCGCGCCCCTACTGGTCTGACACCTCCTCAAACAGCATCATAAGGGAGTTGGTGGAAAAGGCAGACAATGTTGCGAAGGGCGAGTTGGAAAGCCTGATTGCCGGGGGGATGATTGAAAAGCCAATCTGTGAGGAAATCACGTATGGGGAAATTTATAAGAGTCAGGACAACTTGTGGAACTTCTTATTCTTTACCGGATATCTGAAGGCAGTATCGCAACGGTTAGAGGGGAATCAAGTTTATTTGACCATGACGTTGCCAAATGAAGAAATAAAATACGTTTATGAAAACACGATTCAAGAATGGTTTGCACAGCAAATAAAAACGGTTGATTTTACCGACTTGTATCAAGGGCTGCTAAGCGAGAACACAGATAAGGTACAAAATCTGATTCGGCTGCAATTGCGGAAAACAATCAGCTACCATGACAACAAGGAGGCGTTTTATCATGGCTTTCTGCTGGGTTTGCTGAGTGGCTTTCAGGATTACAGCGTCCACTCCAACCGGGAAAGCGGAAACGGCCGTCCCGACATGCTCATGGTTCCGTTGGATGAGACGCAGCCGGTCATCATCTTGGAATTGAAGCATGTAGACAAGTTCAACCAAATGGAAAGGGGCTGTATGGATGCCCTGGAACAGATTGACAAGCAGGATTATGCCGCAGGCGTGTTGGACGAGGGGTATGAAAATATCCTGGAATACGGCATCTGCTTTTGTAAGAAAAGCTGTGTGGTGAAATTGAAATCGTCGTGAATTTGACAACCCCTTTAGATGTAAAAGGATAGCGTCGGTATACCAATTGGCACGTTGCAATTTATATGCCGACGCTACATTATTACATCCTACACACAAAAATTGACATCCCCCCCTTACGTTTCTTTGCCTTGAGAGACACCTCTATCTTTTGGCGTTCTCCTTCATTTCAATCTCTGCAAGTCTTTCCGCTATGTCACGTAATAAATCCCGATGATCTTCGTTTAAACCTTTGTATGTTTGCACGAAGTCATAATTTTCTTCCATCAATTTTTCAACGTACCTTTGGCCCTCCGGATTACGCTTCACGTCAGATACGCCCAGTATGTAATCCGTGGCAACATTATAATAAGATGCCAGACGGATTAACATGTCAATGGGAACCATGTTGATGTCCATCTCATATCTGCTTAGGTTTTGTTGGGAAGTACCAATTGCGAGTCCTACTTTTTCTTGGGATAATCTTTTGCTTTCTCTTAATTCTTTTAATTAAAAGTTTCCCAATCTGTCGGACTATAGAAGTCCGACAGATTGATTTGTATCCTTCCTTGGGCGACCGCGCGGCCTCTTAGGCTTGACGGCCTCTGGATCCTTGGGCTTGGGTTTGCGCCCTCGCTTCTTAGGTTCTGGTTTCGGTTCCGGGATGGAAAGGCCAAGTGCTTCCAACTCTTCAAACACACCCTTGAGCGTGTGCACCCAGTAGCCATCACCCGATCTTGGTTCCGATGGTGCATCCGTCCTCCGCCAGGCAGAGGAAAGGTCATCCATCAGGTCTCCGTAAGATGTTTTTTCCAGCAAGCCGCACTGCCTGGCCTTGCGGATAATCCTGCATGTGGCCACGGTGCTGATATAGTTTACAAACTCGTTCCCCAGAACCGAGAAATCACCTTGTACGTTCGTTCGGTCAAGGCATTCATCGTTTTTATAGCGGTTGAAGACAAGTTCCAGGAGCCAGCGGTCATCATAACAGAGATATGCCGTTTTAGGGTCAAGGTCCTGGTCCGATTCCAAGACGAGCAGGCCGAACACGGAATGCTTCTTTTCGTATTTTTCGATGTCAAAGGCCTTGGATGCCTTCGCCCTTGCAAGATAATCGGCTTCCTCCATGGAAGCTTTCCTGACATCCTTGAAAGAATACAGATAACGTCCGCCCTTGATCTGTTTCCTTTTGAAGAGGACATGGGCATCAATGCCGGTGAGCACGCCTTCAAAGGACAGCATATCATTTTCAGATATGCGGCTGTCATTCCGCTTGATCGGCGTGAGGAAATGCAGTTCCGGGCGTTCCCTGAGTTCCTCTTTAATCTTGCTGGGAGGGAAGCCCTTGTCTGCAACTATGATGCCTTTTCTGATATCGTTGTCACGGATGAAAGCCGGGTAGGAGCTTGCGTCAATGCTGTTGCCTGGAAACACTTCCGCACAGACCGGTTCCATGAGCTCGATGTCATAGGCATACAGGACGGACACGTCGCGGCATCCCCTGACCCGTGCTTTATATGAAAAATCCGACAAGTCGTTCACTCTGCTGGTGTCCTGCTTCAAGGTGCCGTCAATGGCGATATGGTGGTCTTTTGCCACTTGTGCAAGACGGCGCTGATAGAACATTTTTCTCTTGGAGCCATCTTGTCCGATCCGCTGAAGGAGGCTGCAGACGGTGTTCTTTGAGAGTGCGGCGCCGGGATAATCCCTACAGACAAATGTCCGATTATAGTGTGTCGACATCCTCATCGCCGTGACGGACGGCTTTATCACTTTGAGCGTTGCCATGGACATGATGGAGTATGCCTCGTCCGCCGGATATACCGCGAGCAGATCATGGAACAGGTCGGATGTGACCGACTTGACCAATGCTGACGCACCATAGGAAAGCATATCTGGTACAAACGGTGCCGTCTTTTCTTCCAATGGCACGTAAACATGGTCGATGATGTGGCCAATCACTTTGCCGTTTCGAGGCTGCGGGTTGCCGCCCTGGACATATTTTGTCCCAGAGCGTTCCCTGACGGCGTACCTTTTGGGACCATCCCTGCCGCTGTCATCAATGATGGTATTGACGGGTCTCTTGACCGCCCTGATATCTGCTGGAACTGCCATAAAAATCACTCCTTTATATAGTCCTATTATACCATATCGGGACTATATTTGAAAGGCTTTTTGACAGTATTTTACAAGAATCTCGCCTCGTTTCCAAGAACTAAACGGGTAAAAAATGCAAAAATTCATAGATTCTTGCCGACCAACTGGCATTATCATGGAGTCATTAGTAACAATTGCTGGATTATAGGCGGTTTTCTATAGTCCGGAAAACCGGGAAACTTTTAATAAAAAATTACTTGAAATTTTCCGCCAATGCCCTACAATAGGTAATTGTTAAATGTTTTTTATGGCAAGATGATGAGAGCCCTTGCCCCTTAGGCAAGGAGAAAAAACATGTTGTCGTTCAGGCGAAGGCTTAGTTGACAGAAACGCCAGATTTTTGGGCGCAC
>CATLEQ010000290.1 GCA_949915905.1 uncultured Lachnospiraceae bacterium
CTGATTACGGATCAGCTGGAAGAGCAGATTTATGATGCTCTGGGAGAATGTGTCACTTTTGTATTCGAGGAACTTTTATATGAGCTGAGCCGGAAGCATGGGGTTGCTTCCATGTTATGGAGAACATTATGAAAGATTTGAAAATGGCAATATTGGCAGACCAGGAACATTGCACCGGATGCGGATGCTGTGCTGCTGTATGTGCAAGAAATGCAATTGAAATGAAGCGGTCGGATGTGAACGGTTTTTTGTATCCGCAGATAACGAAAGAAAAATGTGTGGGCTGTGGACTTTGTGAGCAAGCTTGTCCGGCGTTACATATAACGGCAGAGCAGGGAATAGAAAAAATCTGTTCGGAAGTTTATGCCGCAAGTGCCATTGAGGATGAAATTCGGGAACATAGTGCTTCTGGGGGCGTTTTTTCTGTTTTTGCGGCGGGAGTTTTGGAAGAAGGAGGTTGTGTGGTCGGTGTCGCATGGGAAGGAATGACATCTGCTTGCCATCGGATGATTCAAGATAAGAGTGATCTTGCTTTGCTCCGGGGAACCAAATATTTTCAGAGCAGGATGGGGTCTATCTATGAAGAAATTCAGAAAATGCTGGGGCAGGGGAAAAAAGTATTGTTTTGCGGGACACCGTGCCAGGTCAGGGCGGTTGGAAATTATTGCAAGATGAAAGGGATTGAAGACGGGCTGATTTTAGTTGACCTTTTGTGCAGGGGGATTCCGTCTCAAAAAGCTTATGAACATTGGATATGGGAAGAGGAGGAAAAACAAGGGAGAAGAATACAGTTTGTTCAGATGAAGGAGAAGAGGAATGGCTGGAATAAGGTTGGAACCAGGGTTACTTTTGAAAACGGAAGTGAAACATATTATTCCTTTTATGAGAACGTTTTTGCGGATAGTTTTCTGCGGGACAACACCAGTGTCCGAAATTCCTGCTATCATTGCCCCTGTAAGACCGTAAAGAGAGGTTCTGATTTGACCATCGGAGACTTTTGGGGATATCGTAATCCCGGTTTTGCGGATAATAAAGGAATATCTGTTGTGATTGTCAACAGTGAGAGGGGACGGAAGCTTTTTGAATCTGTTAGAGGAAATTTGAAGACGGCACCTTCGACTATGTGGAGGGTGGTAAATGGGAATCGGGCGGCTTTCGAACCGTTGAAAGAGAATAAGGCGAGGGATGTATTTTGGAAACTATTGGACGAATATAGCTTTACAACAGCATTAAACACGGCAAGGGATTGGAGACGGTTGGAACTTGAAAAGTTTACGGATGTCCCGGACGGTCTGGAAGTG
This sequence comes from uncultured Lachnospiraceae bacterium, assembly GCA_949915905.1. GTDB lineage: Bacteria > Bacillota > Clostridia > Lachnospirales > Lachnospiraceae > Schaedlerella. The sequence continues at coordinate 1,302 of CATLEQ010000290.1, forward strand.
GTAAACGTGGGGACGGCGCAGGCAAAGTATGCGTTTGATTATCAGGAAGTCCCGATACATGGGTATAATATGGCATTGTATAAGAATCCTCTTATGTACAATATAGAAATTTTGCGGAATCATCGGGAGAAAATGGCATCGGGTGTAATTGTTCTAATTACGTTAGAATATCCTATTTTTTTGTGTCCCAATAGCCATGAACTGTCTATGGAGGAAGCAAGGAGAATCAGGGCAGATTGTGGGGGATATGCAAAAGAGGAAAGCTTTTTGCGGCAAATCGGTGCAAGAAATTATCGAATCAACCATAAGAAATTTTGGGAGGTGGATCAGGAACTGTATGACTTGATTCATTTGGGTTGGGAACGAACAATTGGAATTCAGGGGATTGTCTTACAGTGTCTGGAAAATGAACAAGTAAGACAAAAGCGCAAGTATGCGGTGGAAGATCTGGAAAATTTAATTTCATATTGCAGAAGCGCGTCATGGAAGCCTATTTTGGTGGGACTTCCTTATAGCAAGGAGTTAAATGATTATGTTCCGCGAGAATTTAAAGAAAGAAATTTTTATGAGCCAGTAGCGCGGGTAGAGAAAGAGATGAATATCACTTTTTATGATTATTCGGAGGATTCCCGGTTCGCGGCATTAGATAATTATATGAATGTCTGGTTTTTAAATGAGCGGGGACGAAAAAAATTTACCCGTGTCGTATATGAGGAAATTTTGCAGGGAAAGGAAGAAAATGGGACGAAGCAGAACGGAATGGATTGAGGATGTCAGGCAAAAGGAAATTGTCCTCTTTGGGGCGGGAACGTTTGCAAAGAAGTTTTACCAAGATTTTAAGGACGAACTGCATATCCGATATTGCATTTCCAATGATGAGAAACAAAATGTCTTTTGCGTGGAAGAGCGGGAAATCTGTCCGGTTTACCGGGTAGAGAAAGCAATTTGGGAAGAGCATAGGTTCCTCATTCTTTGTGCGGAAAAGCATGAGGAGATGGAAAAACAGCTAAGTGCGTATGGCTTGCGATGTGGCGTTGATTATATGGATTCCGGGCTGTTTCGCGTTTTGATGTCAAATAAAAAAATCGCAGTATTTTATGGAGTCTGCTATATGAGGGCTTTACATCATTGCCTCGTGGAGAGCCATATTTTTACAGATATCTATGATTCGTATTATTGGCTTGGTTATCGAACCAGAAGCGTGGTGGAACAAGAGGTTTTTCGGCTTCTGCTTGGCATGGTAGATTTGTATGTTTGTCATGAGGTCATGACAATAGAAAATCGTGTTTACTTTTCTTTGCTGAAGCAGGAATGCAGGGTGATTCGGATTCCTTTGGTTTTGTTTAACGGCTATCATCCGAAAAACGGAGAAAGGATGGGGGCAGACAATATTTACAGCATTGTTTCGTCTGGTACTTATTTTGGTACGTTTATTACCCCGGATGATGCGGTAAACCGCTGTATCAAAGAGAATAGGAAACTGTCGGAGATTCTAAAGCAGATATCTGACTTAGATTATTATGAAAAAGATTTTCTGGAACGGAATTACAGAAGAGAAATCCGCAAAGTTGAGGTGGCGGAGGCAACGGCAGATATTCAGATATCGGACTATCTTCTGGAAAACCATGGGAAAAAACGTTTGTTTTTGAATGAGAAACATATTTCCAATTGCGTGATTGTTGAATTGGCAGGGCGGGTATTGGAGGCCTTGGAATTGGATAGGAAATTGCCGGAGGAGGAACTCTGTAAGCGACGATTGTTATATACGACAGAAGTTCCATTGTATCCATCCGTGATTGAAAGGCTGTCGTTAACTATTTATGGGACAAACCCCAGGTATCGAATGTTCATGTTCGGAAGAGAGTTGGATGTAACTTTTGAGGAATATATAGAACGGTATTATGAGTATTGCATGATGATGAAAAGGTGCATGGAAGAGGGATATTTCCCCGGGCGGGAGGGCATATGAGCAAAAAAGGATGCAGGATACCATTGTCGAGGCTTGGTTGTTATGCGATGGTGGAGGAAGAAGGGAAGGCATGGTTTGTCCGGTCACAAGCGAATGGACTATACAAATTTGATAAAAAAGAAAACCGCGCAAAGCTTCTGATGCGTTTTGAGGATTTCGCCATAGATAAAGATTTTTTGTATCTTGGCATTGAAAAAGTAGGTAATGTACTTGTTCTGGCTCCGGCATCTGCTTCCAAGATTGTGTTTTATGATTTAGAAACTGATAAGGCGGAATATGTGGAGCTTATGCCAATAGTGAATAGAAGAAAAGTGAAATATAAAGGTGGAGTCAAATTTTTAAAATGTTATCGGCATGGAGGAAACATATATCTTTTTGGTTTTGAATATCCGGCCATATTGAAGATTGACGTGAACACAAAACAAATCGTTTATTTTATGGATTGGGTACAAGAGGTGGAACGGAGGATTAAGAAAAAGTTTGTTACTATGGGATATGTGTCGGATTATGTCGTGGTGGGGGAATGTGTCTGGGCATTGTGTGAATGCGCAAATGCTGTGTTGTGTCTGGATTTACGGACGGATGAGATAAAGGTTGTTGATATTGGTTCTGATTTGGACGTGCATTGTGGAATTTGTTTTGATGGGAATTTCTGGGTGACGGGGTATAACGAAAACGCGAACAAACTTTTGAAATATAATTGCTCGTTCGTGTTGGAGAAAGAGGTGAAAATCTGCTTGGAAAAAAGGGACGGTAACATGTACTCTTTTTCCTCGCAGGACAATCTTTGGATAAGCTATCCGATGATTGATATTGAGGAGCACCTTCTTTTATTTTCGGTTTATCCAAGGCATGTGTATGAGTTTGACAAGGTTTCATGTGAAGTACGGATTCTTCCTGCTTTTGAGGAAATTTTAGAAGTGCACGATGAGCGGTTTCATTACATGGGGATTCTGGCACCTAGAAAGAAAGGGAACTTTGTCTGTTTTATTACGGGAAACGATTTCTTATGGAACGAGTATGATTTCGTGCATGATACCCTGATACGGTACGAGGTTGTGGCCGAAGCTGACGAGGAGTTTTTGCAGGAAAAATCAAAGATTATGAACGGAAGGATTTTTAGGGAGAACGTGGCACCGTGGAATTTGGGTTATGAATTGACACTTTCCCGCTTTGTGGAGCATGTTGCCTATGTGTCGGAAACAGAAGTGGACGATATGGGGAAGGATAACCGTGTGAGTAAGATTCATGAGAAGAATGACAGGGGGGCATTGGTTAGATGAAATTATCGGAAGAACAGTTGGAAGAAATAGTCTGTGAATTGCTGAAAAAGCAGTGCGGAGAAGAGGTACCGAAGGATAAGGAACTGCTTGCATCGGGTTTGTTAGGTTCTTTTCAGTTGTTTGATTTGGTCTGTGATTTGGAAGAAACTTTCGATATTCAATTTCGGCAGGCGGATATAAAGGAGGTAAGCCGTTTTTCTTCGGTCAATGCAATCTTGGATATGATTAAAAAGTATACGGTATAATAGGAGGGAAAGGTATGCTGTTTACGGATGAGGTTAAATTGTCGGAGCGTATTGCGGTCAAGGATGACAAGGGAAACCGTGTCTCTTATCGACAGCTTTATGAAATGGCTATAAATATGGAGGAATACAAGGATAATAGGGTTTTGACTCTTGTATACTGTGACAATTCTTTTGAAAATCTGGCCATGGTTCTTAAGCTTTTTATGCTCGGGCAGCCGATGCTTCTATTGCCACAAGATACCAATATTGCTTTCCGAAAGGATATATTGGAGAGATTTCAACCTTTTTATCTTTGGGAGCAAGG
>CATLEQ010000291.1 GCA_949915905.1 uncultured Lachnospiraceae bacterium
TATAAGGGTATTCTTATGGAGCTTAGACAAGCTTTTTGCATTTGTTGGGGGCAAAATGTATTTTGCCCCCAACGTCTTTGGGAGGGTGTGTAGAGCCATATTGTGAGTAATCCTTGCCGCAAAAATTTTTGTCATGAAATCGTTTGTTGCTTTATCAACCGCCGCATGACTTTGAACATTTTGTCGATGTCTATCGGTTTTGCCAAATGCTCATTCATGCCGGCATCTTTTGCCATCGCGACATCCTCCTCGAACGCATTTGCGGATAAGGCTATGATTGGCACGTCTTTTGCATCAGGCTTGTCCATGCCGCGAATGACACGGGTGGCTTCAAATCCACTCATAACCGGCATCATCAAATCCATGAGAATACAGTCGAAGGTTTTGGGAGCGGATGACATGAAAGCGTCCACGGCTTCTTTTCCGTCATGTGCGGTGACGACGGTCATGCCTGCCTGCTCCAGGATGAACTCCACAATCTCGCAATTGATTTCATTATCCTCGACCAGAAGGACGTGGGTTCCTCTCATGTCGGCATGTACGTTTCTTTCTTTTTCCAGGGGCGGTGCATCTTGCCTTGCGTCAATTTGGATGGGCAGGGAGACTGAAAATACGCTCCCCTTTTCAATCTGGCTTTCCATATTGATGGTGCCTCCCATCTGGTCTACCATCTTCTTGGCAATTGACATGCCAAGCCCTACACCGCCATAGTGCGTCCTTGCACCTTGATTTTCCTGGGTAAACGGCTCGAAAATATGTTTTTTAAAGTTTTCTCCGATTCCGATTCCCGTATCTTCGATTACAAACTGATATTGTGCGGTTTCATCTTTGCAGGAGGTTTCTTTTGCCCGGACAAAGACGAATCCGTTTGGCTTGTTGAATTTAATCGCGTTGTCGATGATGTTCATCAAAATCTGTTTCAGGTGCAGTTGGTTGCCGATCAATCTGCCGTGGTGCAAATCAACCTCTTTCAATTCCAGATGTACGCCGGACGCCTCCGCCTGGGGCGACAAAATCGTAACACAGTTTTCCAATGTATCATGAAGGTCAAACGGTTCTTCGACAATCGTCGGTCTACCGCTTTCAAGCTTGCTGACTTTCAAGACATCGTTGACAAGAGAAAGCAGGTGTTCCGTAGAGACGCGAATCGTCTCCCGGCATCTTTTCTGCCTTTCAAAATCGTCCTGACACTCTTCCATGATGGTAAGCATGCCCAAAATCCCGTTAATCGGAGTTCGAAGATCGTGTGACATATGGGAGAGAAATTCGCTTTTCGCCGAGTTTGCCCGCCTCACCTTCTCAAGCAACTCCATGATGGCCTGCTCCTGCTTTCGCCTGGTCACCATCGTCTCGGTAATGTCCTGATGGTACCCGTTCAGACACGCGCCGGGTTTTTTGAATTTTTTGTCCGGCACGCCGCCGCAACGGACATAGATTTTGCCGAGTGTTGGGTGATTCCAGGGATAAAAGACTTCGGAACGCCCGGTTTCCAGCATTTCTTGTACCGATTCCTGAACCATCTCGACATAATCCGGTTCGATATTTTGAAACCAATGCCGGTAGCATTCCTCCGGTTCGATGTCCTCCGGCACTCCCAGAAGCATCCGCATGGTTTTGTCCGCATACATCCTTGGCTCGCAGGCTTCTTCCAGTTCGATTGTCCAGATGCCGGTTCTGGCACCCTCCAATATGTCTTCGAGGCTTTGTCTTGCTTCCAGCCGATATCTTTCTTCCTGCTCGACGACGGCATTTACATCCCGAAACGCGAAAATCGCGCTGTTTTCTTCCGGCTCCTTCCCGGTAGTGGAAAAATGGATTTCCAGGTTTTTGATGCCGTAGGAGTTGTCAATTACCTGATATCGGGTACAAAATTTCTTTTTTGTCCTAAGCTGTGCCAGAACATAGTCCTTTCTTGTTATTGTTCGCAGATGCTCTTGATAACGAGGCACCACGTACAAGGAGATATAGTTTTCCATGGCTTGTCGATAACCGTCCGCAAAATTGACGGTCAAGCCATTTTGCGTCTGTTCGTTTTCCCGATAAATTTCACACGTGTCCGTGTCGAAGTCAACCTGGTAGATACCAAGATAGTCCACGTTAAGGGCATAGAGGACGTTATGGCTTCGTTTTTTAAGTTCCCGGACCAGATTACGCCGTCTCAGGGAAGAGACGATGAAATGTGCCGTGATTTGGAGCATGTTCGACGTGTATTCCAGCGACTGTATGGGAGGATTGTCCACGCCGTAAAAACCGATGATTTGGCCTTCGTCATAAAGCGGAACCACCACGAGGGAATGGATGTCCTGTTTGTTCAGGTTATCGTATAGAAGCGGATCGCTCTGACGGATGTCCTCCAGGTTTTTAATGACGATATGCTTGCCAATGTCAAAGTTTCTGTACCAGTTCGCACATACTTTCGGAGGCACGTTTTGAAGGTTCTCCTTTTCGGGTTGTATCCCGTCGGCAACCCATTCGTAGGTGTTGTCGTCGCAGTCGGATTCATTTCGTTCAAATATGTAGGTTCGCTCCCCGTTCAAAGCCCTTCCAAGGTGTTCCAGCAGCACTTCCAGTGACTGGTCCGGACTCTCTGCCAGCAAGGCGACGCGAAGTCCCTCATTGATGACGGCCTCCAGATTTTGGACGCTTTTCACCATGCTCTGCTGTTGTTCTTGATTGCTAATGTTATCCATGGAATTCTCCTTCCGCCAATGGGCTTGCAATCACCGATGCTAACGGTATTTGCCACTTAACTATAACACAAGAGTTCCAAAATCACAATCAAAATAATATTCGTATTTTGTTTTAACCAAGTATTCTCTTTTTTGATATACCCAAATATACTTGTCTGTGTTAGAATATAAGTTAAGTCGGTAACTTCACGAAAAGCCGTGAAGGGACTTTGGGACAATCGCCAAAACTATGTGTTTGGGTGGTTGTGCGTGAAAAAATATTAGGAGGTAACAAGATGGCTACATATGAGATGAAGGATTACATGGCGAAGGCAAGGGAGGCCGTGGGCGAGGGCATCGTTCTTTTGCAAAATGAAGGTGCGGTACTGCCGCTTCGCGGGAAAGCCAAGGTAGCGGTATTCGGCCGCAGCCAGTTTCATTACTATAAAAGCGGAACGGGTTCGGGCGGGCTGGTCAATACAAGCTACGTGACCGGTATTTATGATGCACTTGAGGCGGACGAGGAAATCGAGGTCAATGCGAAGATACGAAAGGTTTATGAGACGTGGGTAAAGGATCATCCGTTTGACGCGGGGCAGGGCTGGGCATCGGAGCCATGGGTTCAGGAGGAGATGCCGCTTAATGAGGCATTGGTAAAAGAAGCAGAGCAGGTTTCCGACGTGGCGATTGTATTGATTGGACGCACGGCGGGCGAGGATCAGGACAATAAGGCCAAAGCCGGCAGTTATCTTTTGACGGAGACGGAGGAGCGGATGCTGTCCCTGGTCTGCGGCACTTTTAAGCAGACGGTCGTTTTACTGAACGTCGGCAATGTCATCGATATGGGCTGGGTGGACAAGTACCATCCGTCAGCGGTTGCTTATGTCTGGCAGGGCGGCCAGGAGGGCGGCAACGGCGTATTGGACGTGCTCAAGGGCACGGTCAGCCCGTCGGGAAAATTGCCGGACACCATCGTACGCGACATAGGCGACTATCCGTCGACGGCACAGTTCGGCGATAAGCATCGGGCGGTGTATGCCGAGGACATTTATGTGGGGTATCGCTATTTTGAGACCTTTGCCAGGGAAAAGGTTCGCTATCCGTTTGGATATGGTTTGTCTTATACGACGTTTTCCATGACGGCGAACGTGGATTTGGCCGGGACGTTTGGCCGGGAAAATGTAAAAATTACCGCGCGGGTCACCAATATGGGGGACGCATCAGGAAAGGAGGTCGTGCAGGTTTACGTGGCCGCGCCGCAAGGAAAGCTTGGGAAGGCGGCGAGAAGCCTCTGCGGATTTGCCAAGACGAAGTTACTTGCACCGGGCGAGAGTCAGGAATTGGCGATAGAGGTTCCGGCATATTATTTGGCTTCTTATGATGACGCGGATGTTACCGGCCACAAATCCGCCTACGTGCTGGAAGCGGGCACTTATGAGTTTTATGTGGGAAGTGACGTGAGAAGCGCGGCCTTGGCGGCCAGCTATGAACTGGATGAACTGGTGGTCGTGGAGCAGTTGGAAGAGGCGATGGCTCCGGTGGAGCAGTTTGACATTCTTAAGGCGAAACCTGTGGATGGCAGTGGTGAGAAAGAGCGGTATGAGGTGGAGTACGTTCCGGTGGCGACACGGACGATTGACCTTGCGGGCAGGGTCGAGGGACGGATGCCGCAGACGTACGAATATACCGGGGACAAGGGATACAAATTGGCCGACGTGGCAGACGGCAAAGTATCCATGGAAGACTTTGTCGCCCAGTTGTCGGATGAGGATTTGGCGGCCATCGTGCGCGGCGAAGGTATGTGCTCACCAAAGGTGACGGCCGGTATCGCCGGGGCGATGGGAGGCGTCACAGAAAGCCTGAAAGAATTTGGCATCCCGATTGCCGGATGTTCGGACGGCCCGAGCGGGATTCGGATGGATTGCGGTACGATGGCATTTGCCATGCCAAACGGGACGCTTTTGGCGGCCACGTTTAACGAGCAGCTTTCCACGGAATTGTATGAATGGGAAGGCCTGGAGCTTCGCAAGGACAAAATCGACACGCTTTTGGGACCTGGCATGAACATTCACCGCAACCCGTTAAACGGACGTAACTTCGAATATTTCTCCGAAGACCCGCTGCTGACCGGAAAGATGGCGTCCGCCCAGCTTAAGGGCATGCATAAATATAATGTGACGGGTACGATTAAGCATTTTGCATGTAACAATCAGGAGACAAACCGGCATGGCGTTCAGGCCATTGTTTCCGAGCGCGCCCTGCGTGAGATTTACTTGAAAGGTTTTGAAATCGCGGTCAAGGAGGGCGGCGCGTACTCCATCATGACCAGCTACAATCCGATCAACGGATTCTGGTCGGCCAGCAATTATGATTTGTTGACGACAATCCTGCGCGGCGAGTGGGGCTATACCGGCGTCGTCATGACGGA
>CATLEQ010000292.1 GCA_949915905.1 uncultured Lachnospiraceae bacterium
TTCCTTATGCGGCTGTGCGCATCATATTATACCGACTTAGGCTCCCAACAATGTTCCAAAGTGCTTGATCGTTCTTACCATCTGGCTCGTGTAAGAATTCTCATTGTCATACCAGGAAACAACCTGAACTTCCGTCGTTCCGTTGTCAAGCGGCATAGCCATCGTCTGGGTAGAATCAAACAGAGAACCAAATCTCATGCCAACGATGTCGCTGGATACGATTTCGTCTACGTTGTAACCGAAAGACTCATTGGAAGCTGCCTTCATAGCTGCATTGATGTCATCAACGGTAACGGTTCCTTCTACTACCGCCGTCAAAATCGTGGTAGAACCCGTCGGGGTCGGAACACGCTGAGCCGCACCGATCAGCTTGCCGTTCAGTTCCGGAATAACCAGGCCAATTGCCTTTGCGGCACCCGTGCTGTTCGGAACGATGTTCACTGCCGCCGCGCGAGACCTTCTCAAATCACCTTTTCTCTGCGGTCCGTCCAGAGTCATCTGGTCGCCCGTATATGCGTGAATCGTGCACATGATGCCGGACTTAATCGGAGCCAGGTCATTGAGGGCTTTCGCCATCGGTGCCAGACAGTTCGTCGTACAAGATGCAGCAGAAATGATCTTGTCGTCCTTCGTCAATTTATCGTGGTTTACATTGTAAACGATGGTCGGAAGGTCGTTTCCTGCCGGAGCGGAAATGATAACGTGCTTAGCGCCTGCATCAATATGAGCCTGTGCCTTTGCCTTGGAGGTATAGAAGCCTGTACACTCCAGAACAACGTCTACGCCAAGTTCTCCCCACGGAAGGTTCTCCGCCTTTGCCTCTGCATAGATGGTGATTTCCTTTCCGTCAACGGTGATGGAGTTCTCACCTGCGCTTACCTTGTCAGCCAAGGCATATCTTCCCTGCGTCGAATCATACTTCAACAGATGAGCCAGCATCTTCGGGGAAGTCAAATCGTTGATTGCCACAATCTCGTACCCCTCCGCACCAAACATCTGTCTGAATGCAAGACGTCCAATACGTCCAAATCCATTAATCGCTACTTTTACTGCCATGATCAATTCCTCCTAAAGTTTTAATTTCTAAGAACTGTAACCAGTCCCGACCTGATGAAACATACAAACATCCCTTTGTTTGTTAAACTTTCATCAACTGAAAACTATTGTACTAAAATAAAGACAAAAATTCAAGTCCTAAATACATTTTTATCCAATTTTAATGTAATTATACTACCGTTCAGCCCCGAGCGTTATTGTATTATAGGGAACGAAGTTTCCTATAATATAAGAAACTTCGGCCTGCGCGCCTCAAATTCCGCGTAGTAACGAAACCCGCACTCTTTTAACATCCCTGCCGCCTTTTCAAATTCCCATGCGACATGCTCCGGTTTATGCGCGTCAGACCCCACGGTGACAATCTCGCCGCCAAGCTCACGATAGCGCCGCAAAATGTCCGGATGCGGGTTGCCAAACCCGAGGCCATAGCGAAGACCGGCGGTATTAAGTTCGATTCCCTTCCCTTTCTCGACAATCACCCGCAAAATCTCGTCCAAAATCTCCGCGTATTCCAGATAGGAGTACCCTTTCGCCTGCTCCTTCCCATAGCGCACCACGTAATCCACATGCCCCAGCACGTCAAACGAATCTACCGCCCTCACATTTTCCAGTGTCGTCTCAAATGCCGCCCGATATAGCTGCTTGTCGCTGATTTCTCCAAACGCCTCCCTATAGTAAGGGTCTTTTCCGTCCACCAGGTGAACGGAGCCAATCACAAAATCAAACGGCCACATCTCGGTCAGCTTTCGATACTCATCCGCCAACTGCGGCTGCAATCCCAGCTCGATTCCCGTCCGCACTTCAAGCCTTCCCGCGAAATCCCGCCGCAAGGCGTCCAATTCTGGAATGTATTCTTCCAGCGGACGTAAAAAAGCATTTTCTCCCAAATCTTCATAAAACGGGAACTCCAAATCCAGGTGATCGGTAACGCAGACCGCCCGTAAACCGTTTTTTACCGCCGCCTCAAGCATATGCTTTGGCGCAGCCTCACCGTCGGTGGAAAATGCCGTGTGCATGTGCGCGTCACATGATATTCCCATATACTTTTCCATCACAGAATCGTCCCCCCGCCGATAACATACTCTTGATCATAAAACACGACCGCCTGTCCCGGCGTGACCGCGCGCTGTGCCTCCTCGAACATACAAGTCACCTCGTCCGCCCCGGTTCTCTTCACCGTGCACCAGGCTCCCTTGTGATTATACCTGATTTTGGCAAATACCCGCATCGGCTTCGTAATCTCCTCCACCGCCATAAAATTTAGTTGGTTTGCCCGCAGCGTACGAACCAATGATTCCTCATGCGTCCCGATGACCACCTCATTTGTATGCGGACGGATTTCCAGTACAAACGCCGGATAGCCCAACGCCAGTCCGAGCCCCTTCCGCTGCCCGACCGTATAATGCGTGATTCCTTTGTGACGGCCAAGCACCTTTCCATCCGAGGTGACAAAGTTTCCCTCCGGTATCTCCCTCCCGGCGTTTCTCTCTATATATCCCGCATAGTCCCCGTCCGGCACGAAACAAATATCCTGGCTGTCCGGCTTTTTTGCCACCTGCAAGCCGATTTTCTCCGCGATTTCCCGGACTTCCTCTTTTGAATAGGCACCAACCGGCATCAATGTATGGGAAAGCTGCTCCTGTGTCAGGTTATACAAAGCATAGGTCTGATCCTTCACCGGCACTGCGGCACGCTTCACCGCATAGCGTCCATTCTCCAGCTTGTCAACCCGCGCATAATGCCCGGTCGCCAGATAATCCGCCCCGATTGCCCGACTTCGAAGAAGCAAGGCCTCCCATTTCACATGGCGGTTGCAGGCAATGCACGGGTTCGGCGTGCGCCCCTGCAAGTATTCCTCCATAAAGTAGTCAATCACCTGCTCCTGAAACTCCCTGCGAAAATTCATCACGTAATGGGGAATGCCGATACCTGCGGCCACCCTGCGGGCATCCTCGACCGCGCTCAGGCCGCAGCAGCCGTCTTCCGCCTGCAAGGCATGCTCCTCTGGCCAGATTTGCATGGTCACGCCAATCACGTCATATCCCTGCTCCTTTAAAAGATACGCCGCCACCGAGGAATCGACCCCGCCTGACATGCCCACTACCACCCGGCTCATCAATACTCCTCCTCGTCCTCTTCTTCACCCTCGTGGATATCCGATTTTGGTTTTTCCAAACCTTCTATCCGAATCCCGTTTTTCTCCGCATAATCCCAAAGTGCGGCGTGAATCGCCTCCTCCGCAAGCAAAGAACAATGCACCTTCACCGGCGGAAGGCCGTCTAGTGCCTCCATCACGGCCTTGTTCGTCACCTGCATCGCCTCCTGGATGCTCTTTCCCTTTACAAGCTCCGTCGCCATGCTGCTTGTCGCCACGGCCGCCCCGCATCCAAACGTCTTAAACTTCACGTCCCGGATAATCTGGTTTTCATCAATGTCCAGATAAATGCGCATGATGTCCCCGCATTTTGCATTGCCCACGGTTCCCATGCCACTGGCGTTCTCGATTTCTCCTACGTTTCTCGGATTCTGAAAATGATCCATCACCTTTTCTGAATACATGTACCGTACCTCTCTCCTCTAAAAATATTATATTATACTCACTGTCGATGAAATCTACCGTGAGTATTGCGCCGGCCGCAGCCGCCAAGCGGCATATTTCCTTATGCGGCTGTGCGCATCATTACCGTTCACCGCGTTTCAGAAAATCCTCATATAACGGCGACATCTGCCGCAAACGATTCACGATTTCCTTTAGACTCTCCACGACATAATCCAAGTCCTCTTTTGTCACCTCTTCATTTAGCGTCATGCGCAGCGACCCGTGGGCAATCTCGTGCGGCAGGCCAATCGCCAGCAACACGTGCGAAGGGTCAAGGGAACCGGAAGTACAAGCAGAACCGCTGGACGCACAGATTCCTTTCCCGTCCAGCATGATCAAAAGTGACTCCCCTTCAATAAAGCGAAAACTAAAGTTCACATTATTTGGCAGACGCTTTTCGCGATCTCCATTTAAACGGCAGTGTGGGATTTCCTTCTCAATCCTTCCAATCAAATAATCTCTAAGCTCCTTTTCCCGCGCAGTTCGCTCCTCCATCGTACGAACCGCACGCGCCACCGCCGTTCCAAGTCCGACGATGCCCGGCACGTTCTCCGTACCCGCGCGGCGTTTCCTCTCCTGCGCGCCGCCATGTATGAAAGAACGAATCTTCACGCCCTTTCGGATATAGAGAAAGCCAATCCCCTTCGGCCCGTTCAGCTTATGGCCGCTGGCACTTAACATGTCAATATGGCACGCGTCCACGTCAATGGGAAGCTGTCCGAACGCCTGCACCGCGTCAGTATGGAACAAAATCTGATGCGCGCTTGCAATCTCGCCAATCTCTCGAATCGGCTGAATCGTCCCGATTTCATTGTTTGCATACATGACGGAAATGAGAATCGTGTCCGGCCGTATCGCCGCCTTAAGCTCGTCCAGGCGCACGATGCCATCTTCATCCACGTCAAGATACGTCACTTCAAAGCCTTGTTTTTCCAAATATTCGCAAGTGTGTAAAATGGCATGGTGCTCAATCTTACTGGTGATAATGTGCCTTCCTTTGGAAGAATATGCCTCCGCCGTCGCCTTGAGCGCCCAGTTGTCCGCTTCCGACCCGCCCGCCGTAAAATAGATTTCCGAAGGTTTTGCACCAAGCGCGCTTGCAATACTCTCACGCTGCCTCGAAATCACGTCCTTATTGGCCGAACCCAGTCCATAGATGCTCGACGGATTTCCGAACCGTTCCGAAAAAAAGGGAAGCATCGCCTCCACGACTTCCGGTGCCGTCTTCGTCGTCGCTGCATTATCCAAGTAAATGAATTTATCCATTTGTATCTCCTCTTTTCCTATTGTTTTACTAGGTTTTCTATTTTGTAGAATACTACCTTTCTTATGTTCTGTCAAGCCTCTATCTTGAATAAAATTTAAAAACATTATGATTTTTCGAGGTTTTCTCGTGTCTAAAAAAAACACAATCATCGTAGGCACTCTTGTGCTGAC
>CATLEQ010000293.1 GCA_949915905.1 uncultured Lachnospiraceae bacterium
CGCAGCTCGACGGCATCCTCCCCCATCTCATAATGCGGGACGTATATGAGCGGCATCGGCCTCGCGGCTTTCTCTGGTTGGAAAATGCGCACTTTCCTCGCGTCCACCTTCCCCGCCCGCGTGATATAGGATACCTCCACCGTCCTGCGCTCGACGTGTTCTAATGGCGGCAACGCCTCCCTCGGTTGGGAAAGGATTGCCAGCACCTTCGCCATGTCCATTTTCTTCTCACTCATTGCTTGTATCCTCCTGACTGCTAATAGAATGATGCGTTATCATGCGCACCCCGAAAATGCGCACGGCAACATTTCTTCATTTTACGGCTCATTATAGCAGGCAATCGGGAATTTCACTTTCCTAAAACACACTTCATTGTCGCATTTCTTTTATTCCATCTGCTTCCCATTGACCAGAATCGTCCACCCGGCCAACTCGAACGGCATCTCGTAGCACGCCGTCCATCCTTTGGGCAAATGCAAAAACATTTCCAACACATGCTCCTCATGGTCCGCCGACCAGCGCAGGAAAATGGTTCCGTCCGCGCACTTCGCGCTTCCACCCGCCCAGTTCAGATCACCCGGATGCGGGGAAATCCGCACCGTCCTCGTCCGCTGCATCGGCATGCCAAGCCCCAGCACCGTGTTCGTCATCAGAGCGCCGACATATCCGTTAAACCCGTGGCATCCGGCCCTTTCCGAAATGCTTTCGAACAAGGTTCCCGGACCAATCCGCAGTTCCTCCAGATACAAGTCCCTCCACTCCCGGAGCAGCGTGTCAATCTTTCCCATGCGTGCCAACACGTCAAATCGAAGCATCAAGCCGATAAATAAGTTCGCCTTTCCCACGTTCGGATCCGAACGGTATTTGGGGCAGCTTCCCATCGTTTCCACGAACCGCCGCAAGTAGGCCTTGTCATTTTCATGAAACCCGCTCCAGATTTCCAAAGCCACCCCGCTCTCCGTCTGGCAATCGCCCCTCTTTAGGGAAACGCGGTTTGTGGGGTCACGTTCCGCGCTCGCACCGTCTGCCGATTTGACCGCATCCGCGCCATCTGGCAATTTAGACACACTTTCCGCGCTCGCGCAGTCCCCGCTCGCGCTTAAAAATCCGCCGTCGTCCATCCCTTCGATGACCGTGCGCATCTCGTCCGCCGCTTCCCGCCATTCGCTTCGCCCATACAGCTTCGCCAGGCCATCCAGCATGCAGACCGCCTGGCAATTGACCGGGATGGAAATGGGGTTTTGCGCGAACGCCTTGTTGGACAAGGACCAATCAACGAAGACGGTTCCCATGTTTTCCAACAATCCGCTCGCCCCGCGAAGCGACAGCACGCCCTCCACGAAACGTTCCACGCGTGCCCTGCAGGCCTCCACAAATCCTTCATCGCCCGACCGCTCGCAATAATCGCAAAATTCCAGCATCAGCCAGAACGACCAGTTGCGGATTCCCACGTCCCTCGGCGTTCCATGTGCGCCCGGATACACCTCCGGGAAAAACGCGTTCCACATTTCACCCGGGTTTGTCAGCATGAAGTTTTCCAAAAAATCCTTTTCCACCGACAAGTCACCGAACATCTGCCACGCGCCCCTTGCCGAAAAATAGGAATCACAAAGCCAACCGCCGCGCTCCCGTTCCGGGCAATCCATGAAAATGTCCAGCGTGTTCAGACGAAGCGTCCGCCTGGCCGCCTGGTAAATCCGGTTCAAGTCCCCGTCATCACAAGCAAAATACGTCTCTCCCCCGTCCGGGTACGTGTCCTCGAGTACGGCGGGTGACTGTAGTTTTACGGGGCCGTCCGTGCACAGAATACATTTCACGTAACGAACCAGTTTCGGCTCGAACGAGGTCAGGTGATAGCTGCCCGGCTCCAACACATAGCGGGCGGCATACGTATTTCCCTCCAAGTGCCCGGACGCGGATAACGCGTCCGAATTGACGATGTCCAAAATGCACGCCCGCGAGACCGTCACCTCAAAATCCCAAAAGCCGACTTCCGACTCCGGCAATTCCCAGACGATTGCCGCCGGATTTTTCCCTGGAGTGACGCACGACACCCGTCCTGCCTCATATTCCCCGCTAAACGGCGCGTCCACCTCGTTTTTCAAGTCTTCCAAAAACAAATTTTCTTGCGGGATGCGCCCGTACCATGCGGCATTGACCAGTCGCGCCAGGAAAATGACAACGTCCTGGTTGGCGGCTCCCGCCCCCACGTTCGCCCCGTTTCCCGCAGCCGCCCCATTTCCCGCGGCATTCCCGCAGGGAACCACGTCGTAAACCATCCGCGCGGATTGCATCGGGATCCGCCGGCAGGTCGCGTACGGGGCACGCCGTTTCAGATAAGTAACCTCCTCGTCCAGCAAAACCGGCCGCTCGGGAAGCTCCATCCGCCGCCACGCGAAACTATCCGCAGAAAGGTCATAATATTCCACGATTCCCCGGCAATGGCTCATGGTCTCCACCGTGGCGCGGCGATAGGTCAGTTCCTGGCAGCTCCAGTCCCCGCCGCCGGTGGCCGTCAAGATCGTTCCGTTTTCGTCTTCCATCTCTGCCGCCAAAAGCCCCGGTTCCATCGTGCAATCGTTGCAATATTTCCCCGGCTTGGCATACGCCGCCACTTCAATGGCAACGTCGCATTCCGCAGGCAATGTCAATTCCAACTCGTCCACCCGGCAATAGTGCTCTGCCGTGCGCGCCGGCCCGCTGGCCGCCATCTCCCCGTTGATAAACAAGCGGTAATACGACCTGGCGGCAATGCGCATTGTGACGCGCGTCTCCCCCGCCAGGGACAGCCGCGTGTGAAATCCCGCGAACTGGTTTCCTTCTTCCTCTCGTCGGCTAAGCCACACTGCCCGCGCTTCATGCATTCTTATCTCGTTCATTTTTTCCTCCATGATGTTCCAACTGTGCGGTTGCTAATCCACTAACCGCGACATGTCAAAATACGTGACTTCATTTTCCCTGCCATATTTCACGGTCATGAAAGTACCCACTCCCGGCATCGTCTGCTCTACCCATTCCGCTTCCACTTCCTTTCGAATCACTCCCAGCATGAGGTCGATATGTGCTTTCGGAAGCGCGCACCTATCATGAGCCGAGTACATCACCTGAAACTTCTCCTGCCTTAACCGCTCCAGGCTTTTACAAAAATCATCCAGATTCACCTCCCCGGACACTCCGAACAAGAGCCTTCTCGCACCGGTATCGCCGGAAAACAAAATCCCCGTATTCTCATCCAACAACAAAATGCTCCCCGGCGTATGCCCCGGTATGTGAATCACCTTTAAATTCCGATTTCCCAGCCGTATCATGTCGCCATCCTCCAACTCATGCAGCTTCGGGCACGGATTTACCGGCGGTGCCCCGATTATCGGCATTCCCTCCCGTAAAAGGTACTCGTCCTTCTTGTGGATCCACGCCTCGTCCCGCTCGTTTAGATGGTACACGTGGTCATAATGGCCGTGGCTCATGACCGTCATGACTTCTTTTTGCGCCAGATTTTTCGCGTATTCGTACACGCCTTCTTCATCCACCGCCAAATCAAACAACAACGCCTTCTCCCCGCCGACAATCAAATACGAATTCGCCGTCGCGCTTCCCGGCTCCAGCGACCTTCCATCCTCCGTCGGGCCAAATGCCGACGTGGAGATCAAATACGTGCCCTTGGCAATCTCGGCATGAAACAAATTTTCTGAAATCATCCCCGTGTCCTCCAATTCGAACCAAATTTTTTAAATTATAAAACAGATTCTACCTTTTTTCTACCTTATATTTGCTGTTTCTATCTCATTTCTGTCAAAACACGGCTAAACATTAAGCATTCAAAATCAACTTCACTTCATTTATAATCACCCTGCTTTAGAAACAAACGTTCCCGATTGACACCTTACCCCCACCATGTTAAAATACAAATACATATCCGGGAGGCGAAGTTTTTCAGGCTTCGTAAAAATATTTCAGCTGTGCGGTTACCAATCCAACAGTTGAAAAAGATTCTGAACCGCGTTTCCCCCTCTGAAGGGAAATAAGTTTCCAGATTTCCAAAAGAATCCCAGTATGAACCGTTACTATTAAACAAGACAAGGTAGGGATGGGTCAAAATATTTTCATTTTCTTGCAAAAACCACTTGAAATTTTCTGACAATGCCCTACAATGAGAGGAGAAGCTGCTTATGATAAAACGAAAACTGCAGGAATTGAATCTATTGGATGATTTTTTGTTTGGAAAGATGGTCACCTATCCAGGGGTGAGCGAACAATTTTGCAGGCAATTAATCAGCGTCGTGCTTGGCGTGGATTTGAAACGGGTGAGAATCGTCCCGCAGAAAGTCTATTATGGGGCGGACGTGGACATGCGCGGGGCGCGCCTTGATGTCTATATCGAGGAAGAGGAAAAGGAGCTAAGCGGTACGTTGTTCGACTTTGAACCGGATAAGACCACCAAGGCCGGGCAGAGAAAGTTCCTTCCGCAAAGAGCAAGATTTTATCACGCGATATTAGATCAGGAATGCCTGAAATCGGGGGAGGAATACGACAACCTGAAACGTGTGGTCGTCATCCTCATGACCCCGTATGACCCGTTCGGATATGACCACATGGTGTACACGATTCGGAACCGGTGCGAGGAATTACCCGACATGCCCTATGACGACGGTGCCAAGACGTTGTTTTTGTATACTAAGGGTAAAAAGGGCAATCCCTCCAAGCAACTCCGGGAATTTTTACATTACATGGAGGATTCCACGGAAGAAAACGCCTGCAACGACACGCTGAAGGACATCCATGAGATGGTGACGAAGGTAAAACACAACAAGGAGGTGTCGATTGAGTATATGAAGATATTTGAACGAGAAAAAATGATATATGAGGATGGGCTTGAACAAGGAATTGAAAAAGGTATCCAGATTCTAATTGCCGACAATTTGGAATCGGGTGTTCCAGTTGAAACGATTAAACTCAAATTACAAAAAAAATTTGGCTTAAGCGAAAAAAAATCGCAAGAATATTTAGACGTTTATTTTTCTACCATCGTATCTTCCAGTATAACGAATATTTAGCAAGTCGTGGCGATTCACCGCATTAGGCCGGGGCAAG
>CATLEQ010000294.1 GCA_949915905.1 uncultured Lachnospiraceae bacterium
GCTGTGCGCTTTGCCGCACAGCCCCTTTTTCATATCATAGGAAACTTCGTTCCCTATGATACAAAACCCTCCGGGGGATGCGCACTTCGCGCTCAAGGAAAATGGCTGCTGACGCAGCCGCGCTCCGGCGCGAGAGTTTCGCAAGCGAAACTCTTTGCCATATGGCGCATGTCCTAGAGGAGAAGCCCGCAGATCGTGAATGCGGCCGTGCTGATTAACATTCCTATGATGCCATAGGGAAATTGTGTGATGGCGTGCTCCTGGTTGTCGATTTTCGTAATCGTGGAGGTAAATACCGTCACGTCCGTGTAAAAGCATACATGTGCGCCAAATGCCGCACCCGAGACGATGGCCGCCAGTACAAGGGGCATGTTCGCGCCGAGCGCGCTGGCCAACGGGATTACGATGGCCGTGACACCCACGGTTCCGCCCCAGTTGCTGCCCGTGGTGAAGGTTAAAACGACGCAGGCTAAAAACGTGATGACCGGTAGAACCGACGGCCCCATGATGGGCAGGACGAGGGAAATCACGTATTCCGGAAGGCCGATGTCCGTGATGGCTTCCTTCAACATGTAGGCCATGAACACGATGACGCTCATGGAAGTCATGCTTTCAATTCCCTGCATGCTGGCATCCATCATCTTTTTCCAGTTTACCGCGCGTAAGGCGAGGTACAAAAGTATCATGACGCCCAGTGTCACGATGATGGATAATAGGACGTCCAAGGTGACCAGGGCCAGAACGATTAGGACGAGGACGGGCACTAAAAAGCAAATGAGACCCTTGGTCAGGGCCGCCTTGTCCAGTATTTTGCCTGGTTCATTTTCCTGGCTGTTGATGGCTTCGCTTTCCTTGCCGTAGAGCGCTCCCGTTTGTGCGGCTCTCTGGTAGGCCTTCTTCATGGCTCCGAGCGGTTTGATGACATTACACGCGGCCAGAAGGGACACGAGGAGCGAGGCCCATCCGTAAAACATGAAGGGGATGGCCTTGATATACGTGTCCATGACAGGACCCAGGCTTGTCACCTCGGTATAGCCGGAAAACAGGGATTGGTAAAATACGGCCCAGGTGCCAAACGGAATCAGGATGCACAAAGGGGACGCGGTCGCGTCCGTGATATAGCTAAGCATCGCCCGGGGAATCTTATGTTTGTCGTACAATTTACTCATCATGCCCCGGATTAAGACGCTGGTAAAATCGTCAAAAAACACAATTAAGCCGGCCACCCACGATAGAAGAACGGTTTTTTTCGGCGTGGTGGCCAGCTTTTCCATTACTTGTAAAAATGCATTTTGTCCGCCGGATACGGAGAGGAGTTGGATAAAACAGCCGAAGAGGGCCGTGAATACGATAATCCAAATCGTATCCTCGCTTGTACCTACGCGGTAAATCAAGTCAATGAAGGGGTTCAGAAAATGAATCCCATATTTTAGTATGCAGCAAAGAATTACTCCAATCAGTAACGAAGAAGTGGTTTTCTTCGTTGTCATTGCCACCACGATAATCACGATTGGCGGCAAAAGGGTCAATACACCCAGTTCCATGTTCGAATCCCTCCTATTCGTTTGGTAATTTTGATTTTACGGCATCAATTGGCAAATGACGGTATCCGATGCCGTCATCGTTAAAAACAGATTAGCGTACCGACACATGGTATTGCCAAAATACTATGTGCCGGTACAGATTTAGAAGATAAATCCCGCCACCAGGTATAAGACGGCCGTGACACCTCCCCCGATCAAGCACAAGGGCAGCTGTGCGACGGCGTGCTCCATGTTGTCGATTTTCGTCATACCGGACGTGAACACGGTGACGTCGCAGTAGAAGCATGCATGTGCCCCAAATGCCGCGCCGGATACGACGGCCGCGATGACAAGGAACATATTTCCGCCAATCGCCGCGCAGAGCGGAATCACGATGGCCGCCACCGGAAGACCGGATCCCCAGTTGGTACCGGAGACGAAGGCCAAAAAGGCACAGATTAAAAATGTCAGCACCGGAAGGATCACCGGGCTCATGAACGGTTCCATCACGCTTGTTACGTATTCCGGAAGGCCGACCCCGATCAGGGAATCGCGCACCATGTAAGCACAAAATACGATGACGATCATGGAGAGCATATCACCGATGCCGCCCATGCAGGCTTCCATCAGCTTTTTCCAGGTGGCCAGGCGCATGGCCAAAAACAGTACCAGTGCCACCGCGATGGCGACTAAGGAGCCGGTGATGACGTCGCCCGTCATAATGACCGTGATGATGAAAATGAGCAACGGCCCGAATAATCCCACGAGTAGTTTTTTCATCCGTCCCGCTTCGAGTGGCGCGTCATCGTCGTCCGTCGTGTTTAAGGAGTCGGATGCTTCTGAGTAGAGACGGCCGGTCTCGTTCGCGGTCGTGACGGCTTTTTTCATCGCGCCGAGCGGCTTGATTACGCCGATGGCAAAGAGCAACGCGATGATGACCGCCACCCAGCTATAGAACAGAAACGGGATGATTTTTGCGTAAAGTCCCATGCCGCTTCCGTATTGCGTGATTTCTTCATAGCCGTTAAATACGGAGATGTAGAAGATTCCCCACGTTCCAATCGGAATCAAGGCATTTAACGGGGAAGCGGTCGCGTCCGTCATGTAGCTTAGCTGGGTTCTCGGGATTTTGTTTTTGTCGTAAAGCTTTGTCATCGTGCCCCGGACCGCGATGCTGGTAAAATCGTCAATAAAGAGAACCAGGCCGATAAGCCATGTAAGCAAAAGCGTACGCTTCTGGGTTGTCGCATATCTTTGCAGGCAGTCCGCCAATGCCTTCGTGGCCCCCGTCCTGGTCCAGATGCCAATCAGGCAGCCAAACAAGGAAACAAATAAGACGTACCACGCGGTATCCTCGTCGCATGCCACCGCGTACATCAAGTCAATCAGGCCGGTCAAAAATCCGGTTCCGTACTGAAGGATGCAGCAGACGATGGCACCGATAAACAAGGACGACGACGTGCTCCGGCTCTTTATGGCGATGATGAGGATGACGAGCGGCGGAAGCAATGTTAGAATTCCAAGTTCCATAATATCCCTCCTACTATGAGCACTTATGTGCGAATGTACTCCGCGCGCCTTGGCGAATGTCATACTGGCCGCGCGGAGTTTTCGTTTACTTAGATACCTGCTGCGTAAAGCAATGGATGGAACCGCCGTTCAATGCGATTTCATGGGCATTTACCGGGCGAATGACATATCTGCCGTCGACGATTTTCGTGATGCACTCTATGGCTTCTTCGTCGGTTTCCAGCCCGTAAATCGGGAAAATAATGCTTCCGTTCGTAATCAGGAAATTGGCGTAACTGGGAACGGAGAAATCGCCTTCCTTCCGCCATTTTCCGTCCGGTTCACGTCCCACGCCCTGGGAGACGAGCACGTTTTCCGCCTCGGCCTTGGTGAAACGAAACGGCTTGGCCGCCGTCAGCTTGTGTACTTTTAACTTGCGTCCTTTCGCGTCCGTCGCATTGCACAACGCGTCATAGCATTCCTTGAATATTTCGTAATATTCGTTCGTGGTGTCCTCGGTGTAGCAGGTCACCACCTCGGCAGGGCCGATGAAGGCGCAGATGTCGTCAATGTGGCCGTCCGTCTCTCCCTCGCCCAGGTCGATTCCCCGTTTCAGCCAGATGACCTTTTCAAAACCAAGGTATTGCTTTAACGTTTCCTCGATGCCGGCACGGTCGAGGTGCGGATTTCTGTTTTCATTCAAAAGACAGCTTTCGGTCGTAATCACGGTACCCTCGCCGTCCGTGGTAATCGAGCCGCCCTCCAAGGTGAACGTGGTTTTGTAACGATCCAGGTTCGTAATCTGCAGCATTTTCCTTGCCGCCAGGTCATCGTTTGCCCAGCATACCTGCGCGCCGTGCAGCTCGCCGCCCCACGCGGTAAATTTAAAGTCCACGCCCCGCACTTCCCCGGTTTCCCGATTCTTTACGGTAATCGCGCCGCTGTCCCTTGGCCAGCAGTTGTCGAGCGTCATCTCATAAATGGAAACGTCCAGTTCCCGGAAAATGTATTCGACTTCCATATACAGATTTTGCGGAACGGCAATATTTACCTTCGTTCCCGCTTCCAAAATGGCCTTGGCCAGTTTGACCTGGGTGTCGCGAATCGCGTATCCGCCGCTGTGCCAGTGCGAATACAGACCGCCAATCATAATCCATACGGCTTCCTGCGGCTCATACTCGGCCGGCATGACGAAACCGTCCTTAAAAGGTGTTGAATCAATTAATCTTGATGCCATGGTTAAATTCCTCCTTACAATGAGCACTTAGTGTCCGTTTTATGGACAATTACGTGCGAATGTAGTTATGGGCCACTTGGCGAGGTATTTTCGAGCCTAGTGGCAGCATAACTTCCTTATTTATGTGTATACTCTGTTCCATATTTTTCCCGCATTTCACGGATTTTTTCTTTGGCGCGCGCTTCGGATTCTTTTTTGGAAGCCGCATAGAAATCAGGCGACAGCGGTCCCATCAGGTAGGCCATCAGTCCGCGTTGCGTGTGCAGGCGGTTCTCGGCTTGCTTCCAGAGTAGTGATCCCTTATAATCCATGGCGTAATCCGTCATTTCCTTTCCGCGCAGTGCCGGTAAATAGTGCAGGGTCTGGGCGGACGGGCAGAGGGAGAGAAGTTCTTCCGTTACCTGGTATCCCTTGCTGATGAAGTCGCGCTCATAAATTTCGAAATCGCTCTTGCTTTCCGTGCCTTCATAACAGAAGCAGCCGGTATAAATGTAATCGGCATCTCTTACCGCTTCCTTCGGGTCGCTGATCTCCAATACCTTTCCGCCGCCTTCCGCGCAAGCCTGCTTGCGTCCGTTTTTATTCTTGTCAATCATCCACTGCTCGTTTTTGTCGTGCTCCCCGCCCAGGACATAACCTTCCGGGCTTGACAAAATCACGGTCGCTCCGAATCTTGGCAACAGCTTGGCCAGGTCGTTTGCAGAGGTCTCACGCACACCGGTAGAACCGATAAAGGTCAGGGTGACGTCTTTCAATTCTTTTCCTTCCGGCAGGTTTTCCAAAATCGTCACAAAATCACAAAGTGTCTGCGTGGGGTGGCG
>CATLEQ010000295.1 GCA_949915905.1 uncultured Lachnospiraceae bacterium
CAGAACAACGGCCATGTCGCTTCATCGCCCATCTGCGGCATCACGGTTGTATAACCAATCAGAGCCACGGCGAAAGCGGCAATCGTAGAACCGAACGAAGAGACACATTTCTCAATAAAGGTGTAGCACGCGCCCACGGTACCAGGCATGAAGTTTCCGCTGCGATCCAGCTCGTAATCCGCGATGTCGGCGCGCATCATGCCCTCTGCCGTGTTCAGAATCATGCTGGCCGCGTTCTTGCCCATCATCAAGGCGACATAAAGTACCATCGGAACTCCCATCACGCCGATTTTCGACATGCCGTTCGGCCCAAGCACCAGGCAAAGGATGAAAGTCAACGCAGAAAGGATGATATTCGCATAAGACCATACGACCGTGGAAGTCTTCACGCCATATTTCGCGATGAACGCGCCCCCGAGGAAGGCGAATACCAGGCCAATCAGCATCCCCGCATTGTTAATCATCGTGGATGCCTGGTAATTGGCAATCAAGATGCCGCTCATCATGACCATGACGATGGAATCGGTGCTCATCTTGCTGGCAATCTTGTCCGTCGTGCCCGTTACGATGTAGCAGCGCAGCGGCTTGTTGCTCTTCAGCATGTTCCACATGTCCTTGAAACCGACCTTCTTGTTTTTCCCGTTCATGGACATCAGTTCGCCCAATACTTCCTCATTGTCCACCGGTGCCAGTCCGATAAAGGACAACAGCATAAATACCACGGCAATCACGATATATACGATGCACGCCTCCGCCAGGCAGGCGGCATCATATCTGTTATTATGTGCCGGCAAAATACGGAAGGCCAAAATCGTGTTCAGCAACAACGGTGCGACATACTGGTACAGCGTGGCCGTAAAGTTTAAAAACGGCCTCTGCTTCGGGTCATTCGTCAGAATGGTCGGAATCGATGTCCCGCCGATGCTGAGAATCGTGTATCCGACTACGAACAAGGCAAAAATAGCGCAAAACACGATCAGCCCCGCCACCCCGTCCAACTTGTTCGCCAACAGCTTAAACATCAAAAATGCCGCCAAAGACGTTGTCGCATATCCTATTAACAAAAACTTGCGCATCTTTCCCAGTCTTCCCACCGGCATCCGGTCAAAGACGGCCGCCACGACTGGGTCGCACGCCCCGTCAAAAATCGTTTTTACAGTCATGATAATTCCGGTTATGCCCACAGCGATTCCGTATCCCTCGTTGGCCATGTAGCCCGCATACATCATCAACACATAAAACACGTTCTTTCCACCGCTCGTCGCGCTGGCAAATATCATGGAAAGGGGACTGGCCGTACGGTACGTCCCGTTCTGACTCCCTTTCGCCCCCGCAATGATTTTCTTCATGTCCATAATGAATTCCCTCCTGCTATGAACTCTTCGTTATCGTCCGATTTGTATATCTGCCAGATGCTCGTAATACTGCGCAATCGCGCTGTGGTCCTTCTGCCCGCCTTCATGATTGTGCAGCCACTGCAAAATTTCCTGCACGGCCGCGGTCATCGGCACCGGCGCGCCCACGCTGTGCGCGCAGTCAAGCGCGTTGTTCAAATCCTTGATATGTAAGTCAATCTTGAAGCCCGGCTTATCGTTCCCGGCAATCATCATCGGGGCTTTCGCGTCCATCACGGTGGAACCCGCCAGGCCGCCCCGAATGGCCTCGAACACGAGCTGCGGATTGACCCCCGCCTTCTGTGCCAATGTCATGGCCTCGGCCAATGCCTGAATATTGCAGGCAACGATAATCTGATTCGCCAGCTTGGTCGTGTTTCCCGCGCCGACCGCGCCGCAATACACGGCAGAACCGCCCATGACGAGAAGCATTTCCTTCATCTGCTCAAATACGTCCTCGTCACCGCCGACCATGATGCTAAGCGTGCCGTCGATGGCCTTCGGCTCCCCGCCGGATACCGGCGCGTCCAGCATCTTGACCCCTTTCTTTGCCAACTCCGCCGAGATTTCCTGGCTGGCCGTCGGATTGATGGAACTCATGTCAATGAACACCTGCCCCTCGTGCATCAATGCCCCCAGTCCTTCCTCTCCGCACATGACTTCCTTCACCTGCGGGGAATTGGGAAGCATCGTGATGACCACCTCGCACTCATTCGCGATGGCCGCGTAATCCGCCGCCCTCGCGCCCGCCGCAGCCACCTCCGCGACGCTCGCCTGATTGCGGTCGAGTACGAGCAATTCATAACCCGCCTTCAACAAATTCTTTGACATCGGTTTTCCCATGATGCCTAGTCCGATAAATCCAATCTTCATCGTCCCTCTCTCCTTCTTTGTTTTCTTATTTTTATCCAGATTGTAAATGCACGACGTACAAAAACAATCCGGTAATTATACTTTATGAGCACCTTCCATTACCGTCATTTTCTCACTCAATGACGATGATTTCATACCACTCCAGCTTATCCAGATGAACGACGCATGCCGCCTCTTCGGCCACCGCGCCCGCCACGTCTTCTATCACTACGCCCGCCGCCTCTTCGACCACCACGCCCGCCGTCCCGCCATTGTACGCCGTCGCCGACCTCGCGCCTAAAAATCCGGGCAACCGAAGCTTGATGTCATATATCGGAAGCGGGGCAAAAAAGCTGTTGGAAAAGCATCCCGACGTGTTCACGAGCTGCACGATCGTCTTTCCCTCCTTCCGACCCAGGCAAACCTCCACCATCGGTGTCAGCCCCGGGGCAATCTGTGCCACGTCACACAAGTGGTACAAAACATCCTGCATAAAGTTCAGCGTGTTCTGGAAGCCCTCGTTATAATAAAACGTTCCAACCAGCCACGGAATGTACACGCCCCTTCCTTTTCCATAAGGATGCACGGTCACGCCCGGATGCTCCGTCACCTCGGTATAATAGCAACGCTCCGGCGGTCCGAACGGATGCTCGGGAATCAGACTCAAATATTTTTGTGTGCCCTCCTCGAATTCCGCCATCAAAAGTTCCTCGCCAAACGGGATGTATGGCGCGTCCGCACAATGTGGGAATACGTCCTTTTCCCCGTCATTTACGAGGAATACCGCGGACATCTGCTTGGTCAGCTTCTCCAAAATCTGCCTGATGCCCATGCATTTGAGCGGAAACGCCTCCTGCGGCCGAGATGCCAAACCCTCCTTGTCCGGCGCGTTTCGCGCCGGCGTACCAACGTTTCGCACCGGCGAACCGACAGAACCCGGCGAACCATATGCCCCCGTCTCCCCGGTCACGATTACCGTGCCGCCTTCCTCGGCGAATTTATCCAATATTTCCGCTTGTGCGCCATTTAACAGCTTCGCGTCGCAAAGGATGGCGATTTTCTTTCCGGCAAGCTGTTCCACGCCCTTTAACTCCGCCTGCCTGATTTCGTCAAACGGAACGTGGCTCTCGGTCAACGCGCGTATCCAGCCGTAGGTCTCCTCGTCATACCTGGCCAGCAAATTCTTGTGAATCAGCATCACCTCCGCCACCGACGTAATACCGGCATACAACTCCTCGTGTTCCTTGTGGAATTGAAACACCTTCCGCGTGCCCTCGTAGCAGGAAACGTCTTTGTGGTTATCCAAACGCCCCATGACGTAGAGGCTCGTCGAACCGGAATTGGCCAGGTTCTGCCACTGCCGAAGCTCCATCTGGGCGGGCGACGAGGACGTGTCCCGATAACGGAATCCAAGGAAGTCCACCACCGCGCCGTCAACCGGACGTTTACGCTCCGGCCCGGCAATCTTGCGGGCATTGGACGACGCGCTATATATCCACGTCTTGCAGCCAATTTCCGTGCCTGACTCAATCCGCACGTAGTCCACGCCGTCAATGGCAATCTCCGGGCTAATGTCGCGAATGGTCTTGTGCAGGTTCATTTTCTGCGTCTTCGTGCATTCTGACTTGAACGTCATGTACTTTTTATAGGCTAGGTCTTTAGAATCGTCCTTCGCAGGAATCTCCGCCCCATATTTCTCCCTGAACAACCTTTGGCAGTTTACGCAATGGCACGGTCCATGATAAGTTCCTCCATAATCCACCACCAGAAATCCACTCATGTTGCAAAATACCCCGTCAAACGGAAATTTTGTGAGTGCCTCCTTGACGATTTCCAATGCATACTTCTGCTGGTAATCGCTGTTCGGACACGTATGTACGTCACCATTGTAATTGACGATTTCCCCGTCCGCCCTGCGGTACGCCCACTCGGGGTGTTTCTCATACACCTCGTAACGCACCTTGGAAAAATCCATCCGCGCGATGACCTTGATGCCCGCCTTATGGCACTCGTCAATAATGGCACCCAGTCCGTCCCCGTGCAGGTAGTCGCTCTTCTTGTGATACTCGAGCTCCGTGTCATAACTTGCAATGATGCCCCCCGTGTTCAGCGTCACCGCCGTCGCCCCGAAATCTTTCAAGTCCTCCACGTACTTTTTTGCGTCCATGTCCTCCATGTCGATCTCCCGCAGATTCGTCTGAATCATCCTCCACGGGTAATTTTCCCACCAATGCATATTCCGCCTCCTCCTTTTTCTCTGTCCTATTTCTCCGTCCTGCTTATCCATTCTACTTAAGCATTCTGCTTATCTGTTCTATTTAAGCCATTTGAGCATTTTGCTTTTCCTTTTCTGATTTATCAAGCGGCTTCATTCCCCGCCTCATAAGATCCGATGCTTCGCCCGATAATCCGTCGGCGATTCCCCCGTCCACTTTCGAAACATCCGGCCAAAATAACTACTGCTTTCAAACCCCAGCTCCCCGCTGATTTTCTCTATCCCCTCCTCGGAAGTCTCCAAAAGCGTCTTGGCATACTCCACCTTGCTTTTTTGAATGTAATCCATCACACGGCAGCCGACCTCCGCCTTGAATTTCCGTGACAAATGCGACATGGCATAGCCGGATTTGTCCGCCAGCATCTGCAAAGTTATTTTTTCTTCCGGGTGTGTGTCAATATATTCACAGCACAGACGAATCTTTGTGGAACAATGCAGCGTTTCCTTCGCCCGATGCACCCGTTGTGTGTAATCTGTCATAATATTTAAGCTTAAAGCGTGCAACTCATTAATATTCTTACAATTGCCGATTTTTTCCCGATAATCCGTCACCAGGGAAAAGGC
>CATLEQ010000296.1 GCA_949915905.1 uncultured Lachnospiraceae bacterium
ACTTGCGTATCATCTCGTACGACAAGCTCCGCAAATCCTTTACGAACACGCTCTCTTCAATCTTCCTTGTATAGGAACCAGAAATTTTGTCAATATGCATCGGATGCACCTCCGCCGCCTGCACGGCCTTGCGCAACAACGTGTTGAACACGACCATCCTATTTTTCGCGTTGCGCAGGGTGGCATATTGCTCCTGCCCTTCCATGTGAAATTGCAGGAACTTTTTCTGCGCCGCAATCGCACGCTCCGTGTCCCCGGCGGCTACCGCGTCCATCAGTTCCTTCTCCTGTCGATAGCGAAGCTCCACCGATTCCGCAGACACCACGTACTCTTCCGCCTTTTGCAGTTCCTTAAATTCCATGGACTGCCCATAAAAATCCCCAATCCGGCAAACCTCCACCTTTTCATTCTCTCCACAAATGTATCCGATTTGTAAAAACACCAGGCTTTCAAAAAACTCCCACTCTCTTATCAACGGCACCTTGGAATAATATTCCTTCAATTCATTTTCCTGATATGGGGAAAGGGAATGCTTTTTCAAAAAGCCCTCCATGGCCACCTCCCATGATTCGGTCAGTGCCGGTCCAATCCACATCATCTCGCAGGGAGGACACTGCACGTCCTCTGAAGGAAGCATGAAACAAATATAGTGGCACTCAAAAATATCCGAAATCACATAAATCGTATTTTCCACGCAGTACTCCCGCGCGTCACGCATCCCCTTGCCATAATCGAACTCGGAGAAAATACGCTCCCGCAGTCCGCCGTCCAAACTCCACGCCTGCTGAGCCAATAGATTATTCTTTTGAACGGACACGCCAAAAACCTGCATCTGCTCCCTAAGCTGCCTGATTAAATCCACCGTCCTCGTTCCGACCATCAAAATCACCCTCGTTTTTTCATCTATTCGTGTTACCATCTGTACACTGACGCTATCATCTTACTATAGAATCAAAGAAAAAACAAGAGCGACCGCACGCTACAACTCAACCCGCGCCAGCGCGAGCTGGATTGCAACGGACATCACCCGCATTTTAAATTCGCCTATGGCGAAGCGGGTGATGCATCGACCGGATTTATATGCATCCTCCGAGCCAGTCAGCGCAGTGACTGGCTCGGGGCTGAGCAGAAGCCTACTTCTTCCAGGTTGTCAAAAAGAAGTTTCACGACAATCGGATATCCGTCCTCTTCCTCAATCGGAAGCCCATAAACATGAAGGTGTCCCTTTAGCTCGGGTGACACGTGCCATTCCCACGGAATCGTGTCCATGGCCGCATGAAGCCGTTTTCCCGTGTTCAGTTCGACCGCTTCCACCGGCAGGTTCTTGCATCCCATGAGCATCATTCCCGAACAATCCCGACTGTTTAAAACGTTTAAAAGTGCTTGTCCCACGGAACCGCCGGCAGTCCCGTTTCCTTGTTGCAAATGCAGGTACACCGCGTTTCCCTTACAAGTCGACCGGATGCCGTTCCCCATAAAATATGGGAAGAAGGAGGTTCCCTCATAAGACTCTTTCACCGAAGAATACCATTTTCCTATATTTTTCAATATCCGAACCGCCTCCTCGGGGATTTCTCCGTCCGCGTCCGGCCCCACGTTTAACTGATAGTTTCCTCCCGCCGTAAGAATCTGGTCGATGTTTGCGCATAGCATCCGCGAAGAATAATAATCCTCATTCTTTCGATATCCCCAGCTTTCCATTCCGACGGACTCCACCGCCTCCACCATCCCGTCAAACACGCCCTTTTCCGGAATCATCCGCTCCGGGGTTGTAAAATCCCCCTCGGACGACCCGCGGTCATTGATGCGGATGTCCGGCTGAAGCTCATGAATCCATGCATTCAGTGTCATGTCCTCCACGGCCTCCGCGTCATCCCAGAAGAAATTTACAATCTTTCCGTAATTCGTCAAAAGCTCCGTTACCTGCGCCCTCACGAACTCCGCGTACTTTTTCGGATTCGGCTCGTCCGTATCCCTCGGCGGAACACGATGTATATATTTTTCGTCATACGCATTTTCATGATGCCAGTCCGCGCCGGAATAATAGAGCGCAAGCCCGCCTCCTTGGCAAGCAGCACCCATTTTTCCGGGTCATAATTTCGGGGATGAAATTGCTCCACCCGCGCCTCGTATTCCTCCCGTGAAACTCCCAGCAGCATCTGCTCCTGCTCGTGCCATGCGCCAATGGCGTACAACCCCCAATGAACGAACATGCCGAGCCTTTGCTCCTCCCCGTGAAGATAATGATAAGGATAACATTCCATTTATACCGATTTCTCCTTTCTCGTATTTGTCCCTGCCAAAACCCACAAGGACGAACTTGGGCCGTACGATAAACCGTACGGCCTCTAAATCGTAACCTTATATATTTTACTCTTTCGTATAGGTTCCCGTCAATACCGTGTCAACGCTCAAGTCCATGCTCTGCCCGTCAACGCTGATGGTAAAAGCTGCCTTATAAGGCATGCTCATTTCCAGATGATTGTCTTGTGCGGACTCATAATCCGGAGTCGACTCAATCGTTCCCGCCGTCTCAAAATTGAAGGTTCCCTTTGCCACGTCCGAAATGGAATACGTCCCCTTGTCAATGGAAAATTCCTGACTCACCTGGGACACTACCATGAACATCTCGCACGTACCGTCGTCCGCGCAGTCCAGACGGAATTCCACCGACATCGGAAGCCCTTCGGGCTGAACGGCCGGATTGGACATCGTGAAATTGCTCGTTCCCTTTTCAAGCGTTTCCACCAGGATCGTCTCGCCGCCCCGCGTCAACTCGGCCGACCGCTTGTCGTCCGCGATTTTCAACGTTCCTTCGTCCCCGCCGTCATATTTCAGCGTGTATTCGCTCTCGCTCTTCTGTTCCCATGTCCCTTCGAGCAACTCATCGCCGGCGGCATCGATAAAGCTTCCGTTGTGTGACAAGGTCACCGCGCTTCCCGTACTTCCGTTTGCAAAGTAAGAAGCGATTTCAATCGGATTTTCCTCATTTTCCGCCACATACTTGTAATCTGCCTCGTGCTTCAAGTTTCTGTGATTTCCAAGACCGTTCAGACTCATGTCCAACAACGCATCATCCACATAGGCGATTTTCTGCGTTTCCCCCGTCAGGTATGAGGTAAGCGCCACCACCTGGCTTGCTTTTTCCGTCGCTCCATCCGTGTCACCGATATCGTCGCCGGTCGTATCCGGATAATACTCCAGTTCCTCGTCTAACACCTCGTAGGTTCCTGCATCAGTAGCGGCACCGTCAAAATAGCTGGCATAATAGGTACCGTCCTCGTTAAAATGAACGAAGCTGCCAAGTCCCATGTCCGCAAGAAAATAGTAGTAATAGCCGTCGGTCATTTTCACTTCGCCGGAATTTTCTTCCTTGTTGCCGTCATCCTCTTTCGACGTATCCTCCTGCTTTGTATCGTCACCGCCGCCTCCGCAACCGACTACCAGAAGCATTGCCGCCAACAAAAGTGCCAAAATTGCTGATAACTTGTTTCGTTTTTTCATAATATAATGTCTCCTTTTCCTCGTCCTTTTATTTCCTTCAATATAGCCTGCAAGCCGTAGTGTGTTCGTCACATCCCAGACACGCCATGCAAAACACTACCACGCTCGCTGCGTCAGCCCTTGACCGCTCCCAGTACCATGTTCTCTTCCAGCTTCTTGATGAAGAACGGCATCAGAAGCAAAATCGGTATCGTGGCAAGCACGATTACGACATACTGTATCAAGTAGCGGTTGTAATCCGGATTTGCGTAATTCAGGAAATCCTGGTTCCTGCTGATAAAGTCACGAATCACGAGCTGCAACGGCCACCACTCCTTCGTCCGCGGCACGTAGATGGAAGCCTCGAACCATGCGTTCCACGCCATCAAGGCGGTATTGATCATCGTGACCAGCACCAGTCCCCTCGCCTGCGGCATCATGACCTGAAACATCATCTGGAAGTGTCCGGCCCCGTCAATCTGCGCCGCTTCCACCGTCTCAATCGGCACCTGCAAAAAGCCGTTCATGACCATGACCATGAACATGGCGTTGGTGCAGCCAGGCACGATGATTGCCAGCGGCGTGCCCGTAAGCCCCAATGCGCGAACCACCATGTAGGTCGGAATCAAACCGCCGTTAAACATGATGGACACCAGCACCAGCATCATGAGCGTCCCCCGCAGTTTTGACTGGCGGCTTAACACATATCCGGCAAGCACGTTCATGACCAGTCCCAGCAGGGAGGATCCCACCACGTAGAAAATCGTCACGAGATAGGAACGAATCACACTGTTGTCTTCCAACACCATCTTATACGCTTCCAAATTGAATCCGCCTACCGGCCACAGTACCAACCCCTAATGTCCACACAACGCCTTGCCTTCCGAGAGCGAGCTCATCAGTACGTGCCACATGGGAACCACGCAGCAAAACGCGATGACTGCCAGAATCACGCCCAAAATCACGTTGACGATGTGTGCACCTATGGAGGTATTCTCGACCATGCCGTCTTTTCCCTTTAATTTTTTCATACAATCCACACCTCCATCCTTCTAAAACAGCGAGGCCCCTGAAGCCTTCTTGCCCAGCTTATTGGACACAATCAGCAAAATCATGCCCAGTACGGACTGGAACAAACCCGACGCGGTCGACAATCCATAATTTGCCGCGCTGCCGAACGACATACGGTATGTATACGTAGACAACACGTCCGCCACGTCATAAGTGATCGGCATGTACAACAAGAGGATGTTCGTTCCCACTGTCTTAAATACCATGCCTATCGCCATCGTCCACATCATGATGACCAACGGCATGATGGCCGGCAGCGTCACGTGCGTGATACGCTGCAAACGGTTTGCCCCGTCAAGTGCCGCCGCCTCGTGCAGTTCCCCGTTGACATTGTTGATGGACGTCACGTAGATGATCGAGCCCCAGCCCATTCCCTGCCATACGCCAATCAACGTGTAAATCACCCAGAACACCGGGATGTTCGGATTGGCCAGCCAGTTCTGTGCCTCCGCGCCAAAGATTAAGCAAATCAGTTGCGTGATGGCACCTTTCTCACTCAAAAACTCGATTGCCAGGGAACACATGACCACC
>CATLEQ010000297.1 GCA_949915905.1 uncultured Lachnospiraceae bacterium
GATTTTTTCAATCCTTTCCTGCGTACTTCTATCATAAACATTACCCATGCTACTGTACCTTGCTTAAAAAGTCAATATTTATTTATACTCACGACAGATTTTATCTGTCGTGAGTATAGCGCCAGCTGCAGCCGCAAAGCGGCAAGTTTCCGCTTGCGGCTGTGCGCATCATTTTATACTGAGCGGCGGTTAAATCCGCCGACCGGCTCGGGGGATGCACATAAATCCAGCCGATGCGTATTCTTCTCCGGTGCGTCCCCACGCTCGACGGTCAGTTCATATCCAATCGCCTTCATCCGTTTGGCAAGCCGCTCCCTATGTTCCGCCGCCTCTTCTCCCATGCTGACCTTGTTGTCATACAAATCGTACTGCTTTCGATGCCGCACCGGTGAAAGGTTCGGCATCACGACATTGGCTCCGGCCAAAATTCCCCGCTCTCTTCCATCCCCCGTCACGCTTCCAAGTGCCGTCGTCGCCGGGAGCAACACCGTCGGCAGAAGAATTCGAACAACTGATAACAAAAACAGCGTCAATTCCACGCTGCCCGCCTTTTCTTTGGCAAATATCGTGTCATGGTGCGGAATAAACGGGCCGATTCCTACCATCTGCGGTTTCAATTCCGTCAAGAAAATCAAATCCCTGGCGATATGCCTCATCTCTTGTCCCGGGGAGCCGACCATGAATCCCGCGCCGACCTGATAGCCCAGTTCCTTCAACTGGTACAAGCATTGTTTCCTATAAGCCAGGCTCATCGCCTGCGGATGCAGCTTCCGATAATGTGCCTCGTCCGCCGTCTCATGCCGCAACAAATAACGATCCGCCCCGGCCAGACGATATTTTTTGTAACTTTCATACGACTTTTCTCCGATGGACAACGTGACGGCACAATCCGGATACGTCCGCTTTATCGCCCGAACCAGACTCACGATGTCCTCGTCCTTATAAAACAAGTCCTCGCCACCCTGCAACACGAACGTGCGAAATCCCAATTTGTACCCTTCGCGGCAGCATTCCAGAATCTCTTCCTCACTCAAACGATAACGGGACGCGTGCGTGTTCCCCGCCCGAATCCCACAATAGTAACAATCGTTTTTACAATAATTGGTAAATTCGATCAGTCCCCTGGTATACACCTTGTTTCCAAAATGCTGTTTTCTAAGACGTACCGCTTCCGCCGTAATCCATTCTGTAATTTCCCTATTTTCGTAATTTTCTAGAAGACGGACGTACTCGTTCTCCGCTGGTCCATCTCCCGCCAACAGCTTTTTTACTATATTCTCTGCATCGTCCACGAAACCACCCCGCCTGAAAAACTGTCATGAACCAAATTATGCCGGTCCCTTATTCCGCTGAAACCAAATCCTTAATCACTTCACCTGCGATAATCAATCCCACAACCGGGGGAACAAACGCATTACTGCCCGGTGTCTGCCGTTTTGCAGCATGTTCAGACAAATCCAAAGGGATCTCTTCGGCCTTGGCAGGAAACGGAGTCAATGGCTTCTCTTTTGAATATACCACTTTCAATCCGGGAATTCCCCGTTTCTTTAATTCCCTGCGCATGAC
This sequence comes from uncultured Lachnospiraceae bacterium, assembly GCA_949915905.1. Lineage (GTDB taxonomy): Bacteria > Bacillota > Clostridia > Lachnospirales > Lachnospiraceae > Schaedlerella. The sequence continues at coordinate 1,567 of CATLEQ010000297.1, forward strand.
CCTGGCCAGAGGGCAGACCGACGTTTCATAGATATCCGCCACCAAAAAAGCGGCGGCATCCAGCTTGTTCCCAGCTCCCATGGAACTGATGATTTTTGTTCCCGCCTCGTATGCCTGCTCTGCCAGCCCCAATTTTCCACTCACCGTGTCAATCGCGTCCACGACATAATCATATGCCGTAAAATCAAATTGTCCCGCCGCGTCCGGCACATAAAACACCTTGTGCGCCACCACATTGGCATTCGGGTTAATCTCCAGCACCCGTTCCTTCGCCACGTCCACCTTGTAACGGCCAACCGTATTGACCGTGGCAATAATCTGTCGGTTCAAATTTGACCACGCCACCTTGTCGTCATCAATCAAATCCAGATTTCCGATTCCGCTGCGCGCCAATGCCTCCACCACGTATCCGCCAACTCCGCCGATTCCAAACACGGCGACCCGCGCCTTCTTAAGCCGCTCCATCCCTTCGTGGCCAAGCAGCATCTCCGTTCTCTCAAATATACCGTCCATCGGAACTTCCATACACTGCCCCATCCTCTTTCCGTTTTTGGTCCTTGTCCAACAAATCTGCCAGCGTCACGCCATCCATGTATTCATTGACCACTTTCCACAAGCCTTCCCAAAACCCCAGCGTGGCACACTCCCCCTGCCTCGGACATCGGTTGGGCGTGTCCGCGATGCAGGAAACAGGGGCCAGGCTGCCCTCCGTCGCCCGTATGATTTCTCCTACCGTGTATTCTTTTGGTTCACGCGACAGCTTGTATCCGCCGTTATTTCCCCGATAGCTCTTGACTAGGCCGCATCTGGTCAACTGCGGGATAATCTGTTCCAGATATTTCAAGGTAATGCCCTGACGGGTCGCAACATCCTTCAAACGAATATACGTACCCTCATTATGCTCTGCCAAATCAATCATCATTCGGAGCGCGTAGCGCCCCTTCGTCGAGATTTTCATGTCCGTCTCTCCCATACTGTTTTCCTATGTGTTTAGTATGATATCATGCCCCGCCGGCCTTTGCAAGTAAAAATTCAGGGAAACAAAGAGCGCACTTCCCCTGGTTTGCTCCACCATTGGAATTGCGCTCTTTTAATCATTACAATATTCAATTCTATCTTACCAGCAAGGACTTTCCGGTCATCTCGGCCGGCTGTTCCATGCCCATCAGTTCGATCAACGTCGGGGCAATGTCCGCCAAGCATCCGCCCTCCCGCAAACGATAAGCCGAATCTGCATTAATCAAAATAAACGGAACCGGATTCGTGGTATGAGCGGTAAACGGTGCACCCGTCTCCTCGTCAATCAGTTGCTCCGCATTTCCATGGTCGGCGCAGAGGAACATCTGTCCGCCTACTTCTTTCAAAGCCTCCACGGCCTTTCCGACACACTCGTCAACCGCCTCGATGGCCTTTATCGCCGCTTCCAAAACGCCGGTATGTCCCACCATGTCCGGGTTGGCAAAATTGATGATAATCACGTCATATTTGTCAGACTTGATGGCTTCCACCAATTTGTCGCACACCTCGTAGGCACTCATCTCCGGCTTCAAGTCGTACGTCGCCACCTTCGGCGAATTCACAAGGATTCTGTCTTCGCCCTCGTTCGGCTTTTCCACGCCGCCGTTAAAGAAGAACGTGACGTGCGCGTATTTTTCCGTCTCTGCAATCCGGGCTTGCTTCAAGCCATTCGCCGCCAAAAATTCGCCAAACGTGTTGGTGATTTTTTCCTTCACGAACGCCACCTGCTTGTTGGCAATGGTCACGTCATATTCGGTAAAGCATACGAAGGTCGTCTTGATTCTCTCGCCTCTGTCAAATCCGCTAAATTCATCGTCACAGAAGGTTCTGGTAATCTCCCTTGCACGGTCCGGACGGAAATTGTAGAAAATAACGGAATCATTTTCCTTTATCGTGGCAACCGGGGCACCATCCTTCACCACTACGGTCGGCAACACGAATTCATCGGTCGCGTCCTTGTCGTAAGAAGCCTGAATGCCTTCCGGGCCAGAAGCGGCAGTCTCGCCGATTCCCTTTGTCAGAGCCACGTATGCCTTCTCGACCCGATCCCAGCGGTTGTCCCTGTCCATGACATAATAACGTCCCATCACGCTTGCCACGGCACCGACACCGATTTCCTTCATTTTCGCTTCCAGTTCTTCCACATAGCCTTTGCCCGATGCCGGAGGGGTATCACGTCCGTCCAAGAAACAATGCACGTATACCTTTTCAATGCCTTGTCTCTTCGCCAGTTCAAGCAATCCGTAAATATGCTCGTTGTGGCTGTGCACGCCGCCGTCCGAAACCAGTCCCATCAAATGAAGGGAGGAATCATTGGCCTTGACATTTTCACATGCCGACAAAAGTGCCTTGTTTTCAAAGAAATCTCCATCCTGGATGGCCTTCGTAATCTTAGTCAAGTCCTGATAGACAATGCGTCCGGCACCCATGTTCAGATGTCCGACCTCGGAGTTGCCCATCTGGCCGTTTGGCAAGCCGACCGCCATCCCGCTTGCATTTCCCTTTACAAACGGATACGTTGCCATCAGCTTATCCATCACCGGCGTGGCCGCCTGCGCGATTGCATTGCCCTCTTTCTTGTCATTTAATCCATATCCATCCAGAATCATTAATACGGTTGGTTTTTTACTCATCACAAATTCTCCTTACTTATAGCAGACAATCTTTCCGAAATCTGCCTTCAAGGATGCGCCGCCGACCAGGCCGCCGTCGATGTCCGGCTGTGCAAACAATTCCGCCGCATTTCCCGCATTTACGGAGCCGCCGTACTGGATACGGATGGCCTCTGCGGTCGCCTTGTCATAAATTTCTTCGATACAAGCACGGATTCCCGCGCAAACTTCTTCCGCCTGCTGCGTGGTCGCCGTCTTTCCGGTTCCAATCGCCCAAATCGGCTCATACGCGATGACGGTGTTCTTTGCCTGCTCTGCCGTCACGTTCTGATAGCCGACCTTCACCTGCTGACGGATGAAGTCCATCGTCACGCCCTGCTCTCTCTGCTTGAGCGTCTCGCCGCAGCACATAATCGGCGTAAGGCCATGCTCGAGCGCCTTCAGCACCTTCTTGTTTACATCCTCGTTCGTCTCGCCAAAGTATTCTCTTCTCTCGGAATGTCCCAAAACGACATATTTTACACCTGCGTCAACAAGCATGTCCGGTGAAATCTCTCCGGTATATGCACCGCTCTCCTGAAAATACATGTTCTCCGCGCCAACCTGGATGTTGCTGCCCCAAACGGCCTCCACGACCGGAATGATATCAATGGCCGGAACGCAGAATACAACGTCCACTTCCTCATTTGCCACCAATGGCTTTAACTCTTCAACCAATGCAACGGCCTCGCTCGGAGTCTTGTTCATTTTCCAGTTGCCCGCGATAATTTTCTTTCTTCCCATGATTTTTCCTCCATTTATGGTTTTTTCCCAAAGGTTACATGTTCGGCCTTACTAGCCTCGTCCCTCGCTTCGCTCGGTCTCGCCAAGTGCGCCGAACTAAG
>CATLEQ010000298.1 GCA_949915905.1 uncultured Lachnospiraceae bacterium
CATCCCACATCAAACGCGCTTCGCGCCCGCGGACGCTTACGAGTCCGTCAAGGTATCGCTCTGCATACTGCTGCATCGGTGGCAGATTTTGATGGATAAATAATAGCATAAAAACATAAAACTGTACAGAAAAATGAAATAAAAATTTGCGAGTTTAAGATATATTGTTACTATGAATAAAAGTTGATTGCTCTGTGCTTATGCACTCTCGCAATCGCTACCCGAATTCACAATCCGGGTTGCCGGATTGCAACCGCACGGTTGGAAAAAATTTGAAAGAAGCATGAGGTATGAAAAAATGGGTAAGGAAAACATGGTGGCTGCAAATCCAAAGGGGAAAAAGGTTCCCCTCAAGACCATGATATCATGGCCGACGCTGACGATTTCCACCAGCGTGTCGGCGGCATTGCTTGGGTATGCCACGTATTATGCGACGGACATGCTCGGCTTGTCGGCGATGACGGTGGGCATGTTGTTCATGCTGTCAAAGATTTTTGACGGGGTTACGGACATCGTGGCCGGGTACTTCATTGACAAGGCGCATTTCAAGATGGGGAAGGGGCGTCCGTGGCAATTGGCGATTATCGGGTACTGGGTCAGTATCGTTTTGATGTACAGTGCACCGCAGATGGGGGTGACGGCCTCTTACGTGTGGCTGTTCGTCACCTATTCCATGATTAATTCGGTGTTCATGACGTTACTTAACTGCAGCGACCCGGTATATTTGTCAAATTCGTTGGACGACTCGCAGCAGAGCGTTTCCGTGCTGGCCGTCACGGGATTTGTTTCCTTGATTTTCACAATGGCGGCATCCATGATCTTGCCGCAGTTGGTCAAGACGATGGGGGCGACGCGGGAGGGCTGGATAAAGATGTCCCTGGTATTGGCCGTTCCGTTTACACTGCTGTCCCTCGTGAGAATTCTTGTAATCAAGGAGAAGAAACATGCGGAGACGGCGGTGCAGCAGATGTCATTGAAAGACATGTTGAAACTGCTTTTCAGTAACAAGTATATTTTGATTTTTGCCTTGATTATCTTGATTAGCAATATTGGCAGTAACAGCTACGCGACCGCGCAGACCTACTACTATACGTGGATTTTGGGGGACATCGGCCTGGGAAGCATCATGTCGTTGTCGATGCTGCCGATTATCATCGTGGTCATGATTATGCCCGTGCTTTCAAAAAAATTCGGTTTCCTGCGGGTGATTCGCGTCACGACCCTGATAGGCATGGTGGGCTACTTGATTCGACTGGTAAGTTACAAAAACGTGGCATTGTTGTTTTTCTCCAACGTCATTTCCATGATGGGGTTCTACACGATGTTCGCGTTCGCGGCAACGTTCGTCATTGATTGCATCGACTATGGTGAGTGGAAAAATGGGACGCGGAGCGAAGGCACGATTTCCTGCGCGCAGAGCGTCATGGCAAAAATAGGGACGGCGGTCGGTGCCGGATTGATTGGCGTGCTGATGGGAATTTCCGGCTATGACGGGAATGCCGCCGCGCAGACGGGGTCGGCCAACATCATGATTATCTTGCTGTATTCCGTTATTCCGGCGGCCATTTGCCTGGTGCAGTATATTTTGCTGAAAATGTATGATATTGATAAATATTTACCGCAGATTCGCGCGGATTTGGACGCGAAGCACGCAAAGGACGAGGCGTAAACGGCGTGGCGGCGCGGATGAAAACACGACAGGATGCGGTGCGGGAGGAGAACGCACCATGCGTCGGTATGGAATAAAAAAGAAAGGAAGCAAAACATGGAGAAGAAATTGTATGACGGTCTTAATGATGAACAGTTTGCCAAGCCATATGTGGACGTGGACGAATGGAGGGACGCGCCCATGCGTCACCGTTACGTGCACGGGGGATTTGAGGGGACGCAAACGAAGTTCTGTCTTTATTATCCCCCAAAGGAGGCATTTCAAGGACGTTTCTTTCAAATGCTGGCACCGGTGCAGGGGCCGGAAGACGAGGCTCAGAACAAGGAAGGGGAGGAGGATGTCATTTCCTTTTCCGTGCTGCATGGCGCGTATTACGTGGAGTCCAATCTGGGCGGCGTCGTGAATGGCGGCGGCGATGAAACGTTGGTGTATCGTTGTTCCGCGCAGACGGCGCAGTTTTCACGAAAACTGGCGATGGAAATGTATGGGTGTGACCGTCCGTTCGGCTACGTCTTTGGCGGAAGCGGCGGCGGATACAAGACGATAAGCTGTGCGGAGAGCACGGTGGGCATATGGGACGGGGCGGTTCCGTTCGTGATTGGTTCCCCTTTGTCCATTCCCAACGTGTTTACCGCGCGGGCGCATGCCATGCGCATCCTTCGGCACAAGTTTCCGGCGTTGGTGGATGCCATCGAGCCGGGGGGAAAGGATCCTTACAGCGTTTTAAATGAGGAGGAGGCCGAAGCTCTCCGTGAAGTGACCGCCATGGGATTTCCGATGCGGACATGGTGCGTGTATGACACGATTGGCGAGGGCGCGTTGCCGGTGCTCACACCGGGCGTGGCGATGATTGACCCGACGTATTATGAAGATTTCTGGAAACTGCCCGGATATCTGGGAACCGTAAAGGACGGCAGCGCGGTGCGTGACCGAATACACATGGAGACCACGATTTCGGAAATATTGACCTCGCAGGGCGTGCTGAAGGGCGTGGCCGACAGCATTGACGAGAAGAACGCGTATGGCGTGGACGAGGCGTGGAAGAACCAGATGAACAAGGCGGTTCGGATGCCGTACCTTCGGCTTGCCGATTTCCCGACGGAGGATCCGTACTTGATGGGCCTGAAGATTACATTTCTTTCCGGGGCGCTCTCCGGTGAGACGTTCGCGGTGAAATGGGTGAGGGATTCTTTTATCACCATTGACAATAGCATGGATTCACGGGACTTGGCGACCATGTTTGAAAAAGCGGAGGCCGGGGACAGACTATTGTTGGACAATTCGGACTATATCGCGCTGCAAACCTACCATCGCCACCAGGTTCCGGGAAAGGAATATAAGGCGTGGGATCAGTTTCGGGATGAAAACGGGGAGCCGATTTATCCGCAGCGCATGATGCTGGCCGGACCGATTATGGCAAGGGGCGGCAGCGGTTCCATTCAGGAAGGCACGCCAACGTGCAAGATGATCGTGCTGGAGAGCTTGATGGACGAAAGCGCGTTTCCGTGGCAGGCGGATTGGTATCGGCGCGAGGTGGAAAAACACGTGAAAGGAAATCCGGATGAAAGCTTCCGCCTCTGGTACATGGACAACTGCATGCATACGGATTGCGAGGAAGGAAACGGCGGCGACCACCAGCATATCGTAAGTTATCTGGGAGCGTTGCATCAGGCACTGCTGGATTTAAGTGGCTGGGTGGAGCGGGGTGTCGTTCCGGCGGCGACCAGCAATTACCAGATGGATGGCGGCCAGGTGCTGATTCCCGATACGGCCGAGGAGCGAAGGGGCATCCAGCCCGTCGTGAAATTGCACGTGGAGGGACAAAAGCGGGTCGATGTAAGAGTCGGTGAGACGGTGGCGTTTGAGGCGGAAATCGAAGTGCCGCAAGGAACGGGAATCGTGGAAATGGTGCGCTGGGACTTTGAGGAGACGAACGAATTTACAGAGGCCAAGGAGGGATTCATTACATTGGAAAACGAGGGGCAGGCGGCGCGGGCCGTGGCCTCGCATGTGTTCCGTAAGCCCGGCACGTATTTCCCGGTGGTGAAGGTGGCCTCCAACCGGACGGCGGGCGACGTGTTTACCCGGGTGATGAACCAGGACCGGGTGAGGGTCGTGGTGTCGGAGTGACCCTCTGGGGGATGCGCACTTCGCGTATGAGGAAAATGGTTGCTGACGCAGTTGCACTCCGGCGCGTGATTCCGGCAAACCGGAATCTTTGCTCTTGATTAATGTACATAATTATGTTAGGATAATGTACAAAAAGGAGGTGCACAGATGCCACAGATTAGACCGATAACAGATTTGAGAAATACGAATGAGATAGCGGATGCTTGTCACGCGACGAGAGAACCTATCTTCATAACAAAGAACGGATATGGGGACTTGGTTGTCATGAGTATTGAAACTTACGAACAAATCGTAGAAACACAATTGCTTGATAATGCCATTGCGGAGGCGGAGGAAGAGTATGCGGCAACCTCGATTTTACTAGATGCAAAAGATACGCTGGCGGAACTTAGGAGGAAGCATTTTGGAGAAATATAGTGTAAAATTGATGCAGCGGGCTTCCAGGGATTTGGACGATATTTATGACCATATCGTGGATGATTTTAAGGATATCGGCACGGCTGAGAAAATGGCGGATGCTTTGGAAGCTGCCATTCTCAGTTTGGACGAACTGCCATATAGGGGTGCCGTTCGGAGAGTGGGAGCATTTGCCAATCGAGGATACCGCCAGCTTTTTGTGAAAAATTACACGATTGTGTACCGTATTGATGAAAAAAGAAAGACGGTGGTGGTCGTGACAATTCGATATACCCCAAGTAGTTTTTAAAGCGTACTCTTTTCGACAATGACGGAGGAGATGCAATTCGAAAAACCAGGGCGGACTGTGAACGTGCAGTCCGCCCTGATTTGTACACCGACGCTATTGCAACGTATTTAATATCCCAAATATTTATAGAAGAAATTCACCGTGTTTTTCATCGCTTCTTTTCCTTCCGGGAGCATCTTGCCCATGACGGGAAAGGTATGAAAAAGCCCTTTTGAATAGTAATGCGTCACTTCTACCCCGGCCGCTTTGCTCATGTGAGATAAAGAAGTAAAAGAAGTGTAAAAAATTTTGCCGTTCCCTGTCCGGCTGACTGCCGGACGGGTCGGGCTTTAGTCGGGCAGTTCTACCTTGCCGACAAAAGAATAATAGATTTCGATTTCCTGTCTGCGGAGCTTCCCCCGGCGTTTCCCGTCAAGGGCTTCCGATTCGTGGATTACGATTTTCTCCACAAACTCCCGTAACAGGGTA
>CATLEQ010000299.1 GCA_949915905.1 uncultured Lachnospiraceae bacterium
GTTAAATGACGAGGACACGGCAATGTTCTGGAAGACTTTTGCCGAGGAAGTGGCGGCGAACGGCGGCAGCTTCATTAACATGGACAATTCCTTTGGCAAGAAAATCTGGCCCGAGTATACCGCGCTGTTCGTTAAGGACTGGGACGTGGTGGGATATAATTATTTGAGCTATCATTATGAGAGTAGTCATGAAATGTTTCCGGACAGGGTGATTTGCGCGACTGAGAGCAAGCCGGGAGAATTCGAGGAATATTGGGGCTACGTGGAAAAATTGCCATATTTGATTGGCGATTTTCTGTGGACGAGCTGGGATTATATCGGCGAGGCGGGCATCGGCAAAAGCATTTATACGACGCCTGACCAGGTGCAGATGCAGGCGAGGATGCTCAATTATGCCCAGTACCCCTACCGTCTGGCGCAGGCGGGCGACTTTGACCTTTGCGGAAACGTGAAGCCGCAGGGCGCTTACCATCGAATTATCTGGGGTTCCGACGAGACATACATTTTCAGTCACGATCCGGCCAATCATGACATGATAGAACTGATCGGGCGTTACGGCTGGAGCAAGGGCGGCAATTATTGGACATGGCACGGGCAGGAAGGAAAACCGGTCAAGGTGGAAGTATACTCCGGCGCGGAGGAAGTCGAGTTGTGGCAAAATGGCAAGAGCCTGGGCAGAAAACCGGCGGGCAAGGAGAATCACAACAAGGCCGTGTTTGAATTGACTTATGAGCCGGGAACCCTGGAGGCGGTAAGCTTCGCAAATGGCACGGAAGTATCCCGCGACAAGGTGGCGACCGTGGGTGCTCCGGCGGGTATCCGCATCACGATGGAGAAGGACGAAATCCTCGCGGACGGGCAAAGCCTTGCTTATGGCGTGGTGGAAATCGTGGACGCGGATGGGAATTACGTGCCGACGGCGGCGGACGTCAAGGCGACGGCAACGGTTGGCGGCGCGGCAGTTTTGGCCGGATTTGGCACCGGCCGGGCGGCCACGGAGGAAAATTATACCACGGGAAACTTCACGTCCTATGAGGGACGCTGGCAAATCATCGTCCGTGCCGGTTACGAGGCGGGCGAAGCGGAAGTCAAGGTGGAGGCGGAAGGCCTTGGCGAGGCCACGGCAAAGCTGACCGTGCAAGACGCTTGTTAAATAATAAGAGAAAAGGATAAGAAATGGCAACGTAGGCCGTGTGTTTCATCGCACGGCCTATAATTCTGACAGTACTCGGCATCATTTCTTACATTGATATTCTTAGAGAACGCTATTTTTCAGGCGACCGTTGACGGGGCAGGGCATTTCGCTTATAATATAAGCGTTCTTGGATAGTGTGGGCTTATGGCATTTATGTGTGAAGGGATGAAATCGATGAGTCGTGATAAGGAAGAAGTAGGTTTTGATAAAGCGGTGGAAATAGAAGAGGAGCGGTTATACGAGGAAAGTGATGATGGAATCATTGCAGAGCCGCTTAATCCCAAGGATGTTGACATCGTCACGCGACCGATGGTGATTTCGAATATAGTAGATGACTTGAAAGATGGCAGCATTATTTTGGAACCGGATTTTCAGCGGATTCCTGATTTGTGGAATGCCGGGAAACAGAGCCGGTTAATCGAATCACTGATTATTCGTATCCCGTTACCTGCGTTTTACTTTGATGCCGGTGTTGATGAGAAATTAATCGTCGTGGACGGACTGCAAAGGTTATATGCCATCAAAAGATTTATGGCACTTAAGGAGGACGATCCGAAACGGCTTGTGCTGACCGGATTGGAATATTTGACAGAGTATAACGGCTATATGTTTGAGCAGCTTCCAACGAACATACAGAGGAGAATAAAGTCACAAGTGATAACGGCTTATGTCCTTCGCCCGGGAACCCCGGACAGGGTGCGCATCAGCATATTTACAAGAATCAACACGGGAGGCTTGACTTTGCAGCCGGCTGAAATTAAAAATTCGGTTTATAGGGGGCAGGCGGCCGGTTTGTTGAAAGAATTGGCTCATTCCGAGGAATTCATACAGGCGACGAGGAAAAAAATAGACCCGTCAAGGATGTTGGATCGTGAATTTGTCAATCGTTTTTTGGCATTCTATTTATTTGGGGTGGATCGGTATACGGGGAATTTGGAAGAGTACCTAAATGACGTGATGATTCAACTCCAGAAAGAATCTGCTGACACGATTGACAAGTGTCGTAAAGACTTTTTGAAGGCAATGAACTATGCCCATGAGATTTTTGGGGAGTTTGCATTTCGAAAGATCAATATAGACGGAAAATATGGAAGGATTAACAAGCCGTTGTATGATGCGGTAGCGGTAAATTTGGCAAAATTGAGCACGGCGGATTGTGAAAGGTTATTAAAGAAAAAGGAAGTATTGCTTCGTAAATACGAGGCACTGCTAAAAGATAAGGCGTTTGTTGACAATATTACAAATGGCACGGCAAAAATCCAGAGTGTTCAGAATAGATATGTGAGAATAAATGAGGTTTTTCAAGGGGTGTTGGCGGATGATTAATTATATGCAGATCGAAAATTTCAAATCCCTGCGAAGGGTGGCCTTGCCGTTACAAGGCTTAAATTTGTTTTTGGGGATGAACGGCATGGGGAAATCCTCCGTGATACAGTCGTTGTTGTTGCTGCGGCAAAGTTTTTGGGAAAACCAGAAATCGAACTTGGATTATTTGCACACGAACGGGGAATTGATTAGGCTGGGGACGGAACGGGATATTTATTGCCAGAGTTCGGGATATGACGTGATAAGATTTTATGTTCAAAATGATGACGGGATAGAGTATGATTGTAATTATCTATATGATGGAGCGGGAGTTGGTAGCGACCAGTTGGAGCGGGAGGAAAAGGGGAGACTAGAAGATTATGACACCGCTTTGTTTGGTGACGGTTTTTCCTATTTGGGAGCGGAGCATTTGGGACCCCGAAAGCAGTATAGCGGTGAAAACTGGAAAAGAAACGGGGTCACGAAATTGGGAACGGCAGGAGAATTCGTGGTGCCCTTTTTGGCATTGGAAGGAGAAAAAGTAAAGGTTCCAGATGTGTTGTGCCATCCGCGGGGAAAAACGAATCATTTGATTGACCAAGTATCGGCATGGATGACGGAGATTTCGCCAGGAATTAAAGTAAACGCACAAGTAATTCCGTTGATTGAAAAGGCGAAGCTGGAAATTAGTTATAGCGGGGAGCGTCTGGATTTAGAACCGTTTTTGCCGGTCAATGTTGGATTCGGGATACCATATGTGCTGCCGCTCATTGTAGAATTGCTTGTTTCTGGTAAAGAGAGCCTTTTACTGATTGAAAATCCGGAATCACACCTTCATCCAAAAGGACAGACGATGATTGCAAAATTAATATCCTTGGCGGCAGAAAACGGAGCCCAGATTATTTGCGAGTCCCATAGCGACCATGTGATTAACGGGGTGAGGGTTGCCGCGAAACATGGGTTGGTTGATAACAAGAAAATAGGGATTACGTTCTTCTCGAAGGATGACGACCAGGTGACGAAGGTGAATCAGATTTATGTCGATGACAAAGGAAATTTAAGTGACTATCCGGCAGGATTGTTGGATGAATGGGGAATCTTGATGACGGAGTTGATATAGCAGGGGATAAAAAGTGGAGTTATATTTTAATGAATTATCAATTAAAAATGAAAATAGTATCAGCCATGAATCGGTGGTTTTCATGGCTGAAACGTATAAGGAACTGACGAAACATGATATCACGACGTGTAGGATTTCACCAGAGGATAACGCGAAGTTGTTTCAGATGATTGACGGCATGCCGAACTCAATCAATGTGAGGAATTTTTATTTTTCTTTCTTTAGGTCTCCGTACGAAACGAAAACGGTGGAAGAGAATCAGGATGAGTACTATGAACATGGCTGGACTTATAACGGTGAGGAATGTATTGGTTTCGCGTTGGCGTATCTGTTGGATTCGGCAAGCTTTAGCTTGTATGGAGCCGCCTGGAAGGATGCGTTTATTGATGTTTTAAAAGATGGGGATTTTATAAAAGTCAGGAACATATGTGTAAAAGCGCACGTTGATATGCATATACCGCAAATACGAAATATAGGGGCGGTAGAGCTGGTTGCGTGCGATATGAAAATTTCGGATAAGAAAATTGTTTTACGTGATGACCATGGTAAGGACAAGCTGGAAGAGTTCTCAAGACGTTTGATTCAATGTCCGTATTTGGTTGGTGTCGTGAATTCGTTACCATATAATTCTCATGAGCGTAAATTTATAAGGAGGGTCAGGGAAAACGGGTTAGTCGAAATCGTGTTGCCATGGACGGATAAGGGATATGGCGTTGTCGTTAAAACTACGGGAAGAACCATAAAAGAGACGAAGAAAATAGCAGAAATACTTGAGGAAGAGTACGGATATATGTAAACGAAGGGGTATTTTATGGGAAAAGAAGTTATGGCAAAGGGGGCGGCCTATGTCCACGAATCAGAAAACGATATTTGTATATGACGATTTTAGCGGTGAGAATCCCATATTACTTGGCAGGCTCTATGTGGACGTGATAAAGGGCGGGGAAAGTTATTCTTTCGAGTATGATGACAACTGGCTTGCAAATATACAATATGGAGTTTCTCTCGACCCGGATTTGAAGCTTTATGGCGGGTGGCAATTTCCGAATGGAAAATCCATCTTTGGCGTATTTGCCGATGCGTCCCCCGATCGTTGGGGGCGGCTTTTGATGATGAAGAAAGAGCGCCTGCTCGCGGAGAAAGAGCTGCGCAAGCCGCGCAAATTAAACGGCAGCGATTTTTTGCTTGGGGTGTACGATGAAGGACGAATGGGCGGCCTTCGGTTTAAGTTGGAGGAGGATGGCATGTTTTTGACTGCTTACATGTAAACGGCCACGCCAGCGTGGGCATCCTTGCGCACGTTGGAGGAGGCATCCAGACAATTTGAAAATGACAAGGTGGC
>CATLEQ010000300.1 GCA_949915905.1 uncultured Lachnospiraceae bacterium
CGGCATCCGGCGATGCGGAAAATCATTTCTTTTGTTTGAATTGTATCGGGATTATTTGAATTCGATCGGGGTTTCGGATGACAACATTATCGGGCTTGCGTTGGACGAAGCTATCAACGCGAGGTATCGCAATCCGCTGGAACTTGATAAATACATTCGTGAACAAGTTGCGAATAAGGGGCAGTATTATTATGTCTTTATTGATGAAATCCAAAAGGTGTCTGAAATTCAGAATCCTTATGTGGATGACATGGATGCGAAAATCGGGTTTGTCGATGTCGTTTTAGGGTTGATGAAGATAAAGAACGTGGATTTGTATGTTACGGGTAGCAACTCTCGCATGTTGTCTTCGGACATAGTGACGGAATTTAAAGACCGGGGCGATGAAATCAGGGTAAATCCATTGTCTTATGGTGAATTTTATGCGGCGTTTGAAGGTGAAAAGCGGCATGCATGGAGGGAATATTATACGTATGGCGGCATGCCGCGTGTCCTTTATTTGAAAACGCACGAGGAAAAGAGCAAATACTTGAAAGACTTGTTTGCGAAGACCTATATTTCGGACGTGCTTGAGCACAATAAAATCGCAAATGAGCAAACCGTGCTGGAAGACTTGCTGAATATCGTGTCATCCTCGGTAGGCTCGCTTACAAATCCGACCAAGCTGTCAAACACGTTCCAGAGCGTGAAGCAAGTTTCAGTTAGCTCGTATACGATTGGAAAATATTTGGATTACTTCATAGACGCGTTTATTATGTATAAGGCGTTTCGCTATGACATTAAAGGAAAGAAATATATTGACACCCCGTTGAAATATTATTTTACGGACGTTGGACTTCGAAATGCACGTTTGAATTTTCGCCAGCAGGAAGAAAACCACATCATGGAGAACATCATATTCAATGAATTGATGGTACGGGAATATGACGTGGATGTCGGTGTCGTGGAATATAATTTTCAAGATGAAAACGGCAAGAAATGTCGAGCACAATTGGAAATTGATTTTGTCGCCAATAAGGGGAGCAACCGTTATTATATTCAGTCCGCCTTGTCCGTGGATGACGAGGAAAAAAGGAAACAGGAGATAAATTCTTTGACCAGGGTGCCTGATTCGTTTAAAAAGATTGTTGTCGTAAAGGACGACATCATTCCCTGGCATGACGAAAACGGTATTTTATACGTTGGCATCGAGCAGTTCTTGTTGGAAGAAAACGCTGTGGAACTTTGACCGAAAGCAACTTGACGAAAGCGAAGCCAATATCATGAATTTTAGGTGTCGCTCATATAAGTCGGAATTCTCGCTCAAAAAGTCGAATTTGTTACTATGCAGTTCGGCTTTTTTCTGTTATAGTGAGTGATAATATTTGCATGTAAACGTGGACATGGGAACTCCGCGCGACCAGGCTCGAGAGAACCTCGCCAAGTGTTCATTGCAAGTGGTCATAGTGGAAAAAGGAGAGCGGTCATGTATCATTCGATAAAGCCCGGCCAGGTGTGGCTGGATACGAACGGGAAGCGCATTCAGGCGCACGGTGGTTCCGTCATGTATATCGACGGGGTGTATTATTGGTATGGGGAAAATAAGGAAAAAACCATCGGGGACGGGGCATGTTGGCATTGGGGCGTGCGTTGTTACACCTCGACGGACTTGTACAACTGGGAGGATAGGGGGCTGATTATCGAGCCGGATTTGACAAATGAGGATTCCGGGCTGCACCCGCGGCAGATGATGGATCGGCCGCACATTATTTATAATAGGGACACGGAAAAGTTCGTCTGCTGGTTGAAAATTATGAAAAAAAACGGGGAGCAGACGGAAACAGTGCTGACGGCAGATTCAATTCTCGGGCCTTACACCGTGGTAAGAGAGAATATAAAGCCGTTAAATATGAGCGCGGGAGATTTTGATCTGGCGGTGGCGCCGGATGGCAAGGCGTATTATTACTTTGAACGGGTGCATTCGGAGACGATTTGTGCCGACTTGACGGCGGATTACACGGACGTGACGGGGTATTACAGCACGCATTTCCCGCGTATTTCCCCGCCGTACGTGCGGGAGGCGACGGCGCATTTTTATCGGAAAAGAAAGCATTACCTGATTACGTCGGGGACGACCGGATACATGCCGAATCCGTCCGAGGTAGCGATTGCCGATACGTGGCACGGACCTTTTGCGGTACTGGGGAACCCGCATCCGCAGGATGAAAGCCATACCTCGTACCATTCGCAGGTGTCATCCGTATTCAAAGTCGAGGGAAAGAAGGACTTGTACATTGCGGTGGCTGACCGGTGGCTGCCGGAGCACATGGATTGGAAATATGAGGAATATGCCACGGAGTTCGCGAAAATGTTTGACCCGGATTATACGGGCGAGCGTGTGTTTGACCCAAAGTTTGGGAATGACTCGGTGCGCAATACTTCAATAGCCGACTATGTGTGGCTTCCGTTTCGTTTTGACGGGGAGATGGCTTATCTGGACTGGAAGGACGAGTGGAGAATCGAGGATTATGAGTAGAAAATGCCGGACAAAGAAGAAGCATGGAACATATTTATGAAAGGAAGGGCATTGAAAATGGAAAAATATTTGGACGCGGCATTGTCGCCGGAGGAGAGGGCGGACGATTTGCTTGGCAGGATGAGTTTGGACGAGAAAATGGCGCAGGTTTGCGGCATGTGGCTGATTCCCGATCATATGGACGGAATGTGTGAGGCGGCGAGGCATGGCATCGGCCAGGTGAGCACGCTGTGGATGCGCAGCATGAAGACGCTTGACGAGGTGGTGGGTTGGCAGCGCAAGGTACAAGAGATGGTGATGGAAAATAGCGAGCACCATATTCCGGCGGTATTTCATATGGAAGGTCTATGCGGCCCGTTCATCCAGGATTCCACCAGCTTCCCGTCAGGAATCGGCCGGGCCTCCTCATGGGATCCGGAGCTGGAGAAGAAAGTGGGCGAGGTGGTCAGCCGTCAGGAACTGGCGTGCGGCATCACCCAGATTCTGGCACCGGTGTTGGACATTTCCCGGGATTCCCGGATGGGGCGGCAGGGCGAGACCTACGGAGAGGATCCGACGTTGGCGGCGGCGATGGGAACCGCTTATACGAAAGGTATTCAGGAAAATGAAGTGGCCGGGCGCAAGGCGGAGTCCGTGGCGAAGCATTTCCTGGGATTTCATAATTCAGCAGCGGGCATTCACGGCGCGAATAGCGAGATTGGCGACCGGCTGCTGAATGAAGTGTACGGAAAGCCGTTCCAGGCGGCGATTACCAGGGCGAATTTGCGGGGCGTGATGCCGTGTTATTGTTCCTTGAACGGTGAGCCGGTATCGTCCTCTAAAAAGATTTTGACCAGACTTCTTCGAGACGAGATGGGATTTGACGGGGTCGTGACGGCGGATTACGGTTCCGTAAATAATGTATATGGTGCCCAGCATGCGTGTGAAAGCCTGACAGAAGCCGGAAAGGCATGCATGGAGGCGGGCGTGGATGTCGAGCTTCCAAGCCGTGAGGCGTATAATGAGGAATTGAAAGGGTGGTTTATGGATGGTCGGGCGGACATGGCCGTGCTTGACCGGACGGTGCGCCGTATCTTGCGGGCGAAATTCCGCATGGGCTTGTTTGAGCATCCGTTCGCCCTCGACGGGGACGAGTTGCGGAAGGTCTTTAACAAGGAAGAGGATTTGCGGGTCACGAAGCAGTCGGCGTTGGAATCCTTGGTTCTTTTGAAAAATAACGGTGTGCTGCCGATTGCTAGAAGCGTGAAGAAAATTGCCGTGGTCGGCGCGCAGGCGGCCAACGCCCGCATTTTCTTCGGCGGTTACACGCACCTGAGCATGGAAGAGGGCAATCATGCGGTCGCCAATTCCATTGCCGGCCTGGAGTCGGGCAGCGTGGAAGGAAAGAAAATGCTGACCGTGCCGGGCACGCAGATTCAGAGCGACGAGACAGAAGAATTTGATGCCATTTTACGTCAGCAGAAACCGGAGTGCAAAAGTCTGTTGGAAATGCTGAGGGAAAAACTGCCCGATGCGGAAATAAGCTATTCTTATGGGTATGCGATTGCCGGGGATGACCTTTCCCACATCGGTGAAGCGCTGGAGGCGGTGAAAAATGCCGATGTGGTCATTATGACACTGGGCGGTAAGCACGGGACTTGTTCCGTGGCTTCCATGGGTGAGGGCGTGGACGCGACTGACATCAATCTGCCGGTATGCCAGGACACGTTCATCCGTGAGGCGGCAAAGCTTGGCAAGCCGATGGTTGGTGTGCATTTTAACGGCAGGCCGATTTCCAGCGATGCGGCGGACGAATGTCTGGATGCGATTCTGGAGGCGTGGAATCCGGCAGAGGCGGGAGCCGAGGCGATTGCGGAGGTGCTTTTGGGCGAGTACAACCCGGGCGGAAAGCTTACCGTGTCCGTGGCCAGAAATGCCGGGCAGATTCCGATTTATTACAACCATCCGCATGGCTCCGCCTGGCATCAAGGCGAGAGCATCGGGTTCAAGGACTATGTGGACATGCCGCACACGCCGCGCTATTTCTTTGGACACGGGTTGTCATACACGACGTTCGAATATAAGGATTTGAAGTTGTCGGTGAAGGGAGCGGAGACGGCGGGGCAAAAGGCGGCTTGTGCATCTTGTGCCGATAAGTGCGGCGCGACCGGAAAGGACGGTATCGTGGAGATTGACCCGCAGGGGACGGTTGACATTGAGCTGACCGTGGAAAATACGGGAGAATATGACGGCGACGAGGTGGTGCAGTTGTATTTGAGCGACCCGTTTGCCAGCGTGTCCAGGCCGGTCAAGGAACTGGCCGGGTTTGTTCGTGTACATTTGAGGCCGGGTGAGAAAAAGACGGTTCGCTTTACCGTGCAGGCCAGCCAGACGGCGTTTCTTGACCGTGAGATGAAGTGGAAGATTGAAAAGGGTGAAATCGAGGTGCAAGTGGGG
>CATLEQ010000301.1 GCA_949915905.1 uncultured Lachnospiraceae bacterium
GCAGATTTAACTGCCGCTCAGTATAAAATAATGCGCACAGTCGCATAAGGAAATATGCCGCTTTGCGGCTGCGGCTGGCGCAATACTCACGGCAGATAAAATCTGCCGTGAGTATAAATAAAAATCCTATAACATGAAAAATACACCCTGAATAGAACCCGTGGAAACGGGAATACTGAGATTACCGTCTGAAAACAGAGGATCGTGCGTATGAATACAAACGTGCGGTATAATAACAGAACGGAAATGAAGTAAAATCGGAGTGTGAACAAAATTGGTAGTAAAACGAGGAGATATTTATTATGCGGATTTAAGCCCGGTGGTGGGTTCGGAGCAGGGGGGAATCCGCCCCGTCCTGATTATTCAAAATGACGTGGGCAACCGTCACAGCCCGACCGTCATTTGCGCGGCGGTCACGTCGCGCATGAACAAGGCGAAGCTCCCCACGCACGTCGAACTCAGCTCCAGAAAATATGACATCGTGAAGGATTCGGTCATTTTATTGGAACAGATACGCACCATCGACAAACAGCGCCTGCGGGAATTTGTCTGCCACATAGACAGCCACATGATGTCCAGGGTAAGTCAGGCAATCCGCGTCAGTCTGGAATTGGATACATAAAAGGATTCCAGTAAGGCATTAATTAAATTACAGTGCCTAACGGCTTTACAGATAAAACAAAGCGTGATATGATAAAGTACGGATTTCAGATAGGGAAAGATAAGAAAAAAGGAGATTTGAAGATATGTCAGGACATTCAAAATTTGCGAATATTAAGCACAAAAAAGAGAGAAATGACGCGGCGAAGGGAAAGATTTTTACAAAAATCGGACGTGAAATCACGGTCGCCGTAAAAGAAGGGGGCGGACCGGATCCGACGAGCAACAGCCGTCTGCGTGACGCGATTGCCAAGGCAAAGTCCAACAACATGCCGAACGACACCATAGACAGAAATATTAAAAGGGCCGCGGGCGAGGGAGCCGGCGACAATTACGAGCACATTACATATGAAGGATACGGACCTGGTGGAACCGCCATCATCGTAAAGACTCTGACGGACAATAAAAACCGTACCGCGTCCAACGTAAAGAGTGCGTTCACGAAAGGAAACGGAAACGTCGGAACGCCTGGCTGTGTTTCTTTCATGTTTGACGAGAAGGGACAGATTTTGATTTCCAAGGAAGAGTGCGACATGGATGCGGACGAACTGATGATGCTGGCACTTGACGCGGGAGCGGAGGACTTTAACGAGGAAGAGGACAGCTTCGAGGTATTGACCGCGCCGGAGGATTTCAGCAAGGTTCGTCTGAAACTGGAGGAAGCGCAGATTCCGATGACGGATGCCGAGGTGACGATGATTCCGCAGACGTACGTGGAGCTTACCAAGGAAGAGGACATCAAAAACATTCAAAAGACGTTGGATCTTTTGGAGGAGGATGACGACGTTCAGGACGTGTACCATAACTGGAGCGAGGAATAAGTACTTAGGAAGGCGGATATGGACAGCTGCAGGGAGCTTCCGTGACAAGGAGGATTTTAGGATGGGTGACTATAAGATAGAGACAAAATGTATTCAGTCCGGTTATGAGCCGGGCAACGGGGAGCCGCGGGTGCTTCCGATTTACCAGAGCACGACGTTCCGCTACACGAGTAGCGAGCAGATGGGACGTTTGTTTGATTTGGAGGAGTCCGGTTATTTTTATACAAGGCTGCAAAATCCGACCAATGATGCCGTGGCGGCCAAGATTTGTGCGTTGGAGGGCGGAGTGGCCGCGATGCTGACGTCTTCCGGCCAGGCGGCAAATTTCTATGCCGTCATGAACATCGCGCAGGCGGGAGACCATATTGTGTGCGCGTCGGCATTGTATGGGGGAACCTACAACCTTTACGCCCATACGATTCGTAAAATGGGCGTGGAAGCCACGTTCGTGGATCCGGATTGTACCCCGGAAGAGCTTGACGCGGCATTTCAGGAAAATACCAAGGCGGTGTTCGGCGAGACGATTGCCAATCCGGCATTGGTCGTCTTGGATTTGGAGAAATTCGCGACGGCGGCGCATGCGCACGGCGTACCGTTCATCGTGGACAACACGTTCGCCACGCCGATTAATTGCCGTCCGTGTGAGTGGGGAGCCGACATCGTGACACATTCCACGACGAAATACATGGATGGACACGCCACTTGCGTGGGCGGGGCGATTGTGGACAGCGGCAATTTTGACTGGGAGGCGCATGCGGACAAGTTCCCGGGACTTACGACTCCCGACGAGACTTATCATGGGATTGTGTATAACGAGCGTTTCTGGAAAGGAGCCTACATTACAAAGGCGACCGCCCAGTTGATGCGTGACCTCGGTTCCATCCAGTCCCCGCAGAATGCATTTTTGTTAAATATCGGGTTGGAGACGTTGCATTTGCGTATGCCGAGACATTGTGAAAATGCGCTCGCGGCGGCAAAGTACTTAAAGAACCATGAGAAGGTGGCGTGGGTGTGCTGCCCGTCACTGGAAGGAGATAAAAATTACGAGCTGGCCAGGAAATATATGCCGAACGGCACCTGCGGCGTGATTACGTTTGGCCTGAAGGGCGGCAGGGACGCGGCAGTCTCGATGATGGACAAGCTGAAAATGGTGGCAATCGTGACGCATGTCGCCGATGCCAGAAGTTGCGTGCTTCATCCGGCGAGCCACACGCACCGTCAGATGAACGAGCAGGAACTGTTGGAGGCGGGCGTGCAGCCGGATTTGATTCGTTTCAGCGTGGGAATCGAAAATATCGATGACATCATCGCGGATCTTGAGCAGGCGATGCGGTAGCAGACAGTTGTCTATGTTATTGCGGATGCAAGCATCCTCCATAATATAGCCGCTGTCCGGGACTTTTATAGTAAATGGTATGGATGTATGGAAATTCGCATCCATGCCATTTTCATATTCCCGCTTAAGGGGCGGATTGCGACATGGCGGCGTGAGAAGCGTGTCCGCGATGTATATTTCCATCTTTTTTTCCACATACTAGAGATATTATATACTGAGGGGCAAAAACATTTGCCCCTCAGTATACGAGGATGCACACAGCCGCATAAGGAAATATGCCGCTTCGCGGCTGCGGCTGGCGCAATACTCACGGCAGATTTCATCAGCCGTGAGTATAACATCACAGCGGAGGTTGTTATTATGTTGGAGCTATATGAAAAAGAGATGGGCGAGCAAGAGGAAAATGAGAAGAAAGAGGAGAGTAAGCGGGAGGAAATCAAGGAGACCGGCACATTAAGCCTTTCGGGCGACAAAGGGCGGCATCGCATCCAGCTTTTGACGATTATCGGGGAAATCGAAGGGCACGAGGCGGTGTCCGGCAACGCGAAGGCGACCAAGTACGAGCATCTTTTGCCGAAACTGGCAGAAGCGGAGGACAACGAAGACATCGAGGGCGTGCTGATTCTTTTAAATACGCTGGGCGGAGACGTGGAGGCGGGACTGGCGATTGCCGAGATGATTGCCTCCTTGAGCAAGCCGACGGTTTCTCTGGTGCTGGGCGGCAGCCATTCCATCGGGGGGCCTCTGGCGGTATCGGCCGACTATTCTTTTATCGTCCCCAGCGGCACCATGATTGTACATCCGGTTCGCACGAACGGGATGTTCATCGGCGTGTACCAGAGCTACAAAAATATGGAAAGGACGCAGGACCGCATCACGGGATTTATCGCATCCCACTCGAAAATCAGCCAGAAGCGGCTGGAGGAGCTGATGCTCGACCCGACGGAGCTTGTAAAGGACGTCGGCACGATGTTGGAGGGAGAGGATGCCGTTCGGGAAGGATTGATTGACGAGGTGGGCGGCATCAGTCAGGCCATGCAAAAATTGCGTGACATGATTGATGAGAGACGGGGGGCAGAGTAACTTCAGAGAATTCAAAAAAATTTCTGATGACAGTCTGAAGAAAAGATGTTATAATCAATAGGTATGTTCAGTTGCGATTCACCCCATCGGGAGTTGGAGTGAATTGCAGCTATGTTTCAACGTCAAGGGGGAAGTATTACATGGCTGCAAAGTCAAACAAAAGGTCGAAACCGAGGGCGGCAAGACCTGCGAAGAAGAAGGGGAACGGAAAGAAAAATCAGGAAGCATCATATATCCGCGAGGAGATTTTGATTCTCTGCTCGCTGGCGGTATGTATCTTGCTTATGCTCAGTAATTTCGGGCTTGGCGGAATCGCGGGGAAGCTGGTTTCCGCCGTGACGTTCGGCATTTTTGGCTGGATGGCGTATCCGGCTCCGATTTTACTTTTTTGCGCGGTTGCATTCCTGAGTTCCAACAAGGGCAACGCGCACGCTTACATAAAAACGGCGGCGGCCGTTCTGTTATTGGTGTTGCTTTGTACTTTTTTCGAATTGATTACCAATCCGTATAGCGCGGGCGTGGATCTGATGTCTTATTATCGTCAGGCCAGCGAGCATCACAATGCGGGAGGGTTGCTTGGCGGAGTACTGGTAGCCGTTTTGTGTCCCGTTATCGGCGAGGTGGGCACCTATGTCGTGGTAGTGATTTTGTCGGTGATTTGTATTATATTGATCACGGAAAAATCTCTGTTAAAGCCTCTGGGGAAAGGAAGCCGAAAGGTATACGAAGGGGCGAGGAAGTACCGCGAGTCCAGTTCCGCCAAGGCGGCATCAAGGCGCAAAGAGCGCGCGCAGGTCAGAGCGGAGGCCGGTGCGGAAAGGGCATTGGAAGAGAAGCCTGCCAGGGCAAAGAGAAGCAGCCGGAAAGTGTCAGGCGTATCGTTTAATACGACGCTGGTTGAAGACAATGAATTACCAAAGACGCAGGAGGGCGTAAAGTCGCCGGAATTGAAAGAATTAAAGGTGGATGGAACATTTGCCGGGACACCGTTTCAGACGGGGGCTTCTGCAGGCAACGTAGAGGCACCGGGATTTTTCGCGGAGAGAGAA
>CATLEQ010000302.1 GCA_949915905.1 uncultured Lachnospiraceae bacterium
ATACCGGGTGAAACCAAATCGTCGCGTCTTCTCATGCGCTTTCTGCATTGCCGTCATTTCCTTTTTTCTGCTTTCCGCCTGCATTGTTGATTCCGTCATTTAGACTTTCCCAAATCTGTGCCAGTTCCTTCACCTGCGTCCGCACAAGTTCCAGTTCCCGCCGCCGCAATTTGTGCTCCGGGTTATCCAGTATCTCGCCCAACTGATATAAGACTCCGGCGTAAATTTCCTGGCCGCTGTGATAATCCTCCTGCCGCTTTTCCACCTTCTGGAGATATTGCGCGTAGCGTTTCTTATCCGATGGCGAACGTTTCGGCTTTCGGTCTAACAGCCCTTCGGGACGCTGCTCTCCGTCGCGCTCCAACACTTTTCCCCGCATAATCGAAACTTCCTTCGGTGCCTTGATGGAAATACGAAACTGCGGGCCTGACTCCTTAAACACCTGCACCACCACGTTTTCCCCGATGGTGACATACTCTCCCGACTTCATCTGCAATGAAAGCATAATAGAAACCTCCTTATTTCCTATAAAAGTCCCGGACGGCGGCTATGTTATGGAGCTTTCGGACACGGCACTTTTTGTTTGCATTTTCCACCACTTGCGTCTACAATAAAGCTTGTAAGACATCCCCTGGAAAGCGCGTCGCCCACCGCATGGTTTTCGCAGAACGGGCGATTCCGCGAAAATCTCGAAAAAACTCTGATTCACGCCGTTTCCTCATACCGTATGACCACAAATTTGACCCCAAACATTCCCGTAAAAATCAGAAAGCACCCCCATTTGTTTCCGTTTGGAATCCATGGTCGGGTGGACGTAGCGGTTCATGGTAATCTTCACGTCGGAATGTCCGAGAATCTCGCTCAGGGACTTCACGTCCATCCCGCACTCAATACAGCTCGTGGCAAACGTGTGGCGCAGCATGTGGAAACTCCGCTCGTCCACCTTGGCCGCCGCTAGGATTTTTTTGAACCGGTACTGCAAGGTTCTTGGCTCCATGGGCTTGTCCCCACCGAACACGTAGGGCCGGCTTCGATCCAGGCGGGAAAACAGTCCCTCGCCTTCCGCCGGGATAGGAATCTTCCGCCGGGAGCTTTCACTTTTCGGCTCCGTTTCCAGCAAGACCGTCTTCGCGCCCTGCTTTTTATACGGACATGTCTTTTGAGTCCCGGACTGGTCCGCATGGGAATTCCTCGCCTGCCCCTCTACACACGGATTCCCTTTTTGCCCCTCCGCGCACGGATTCCCCGTCTTGTCTACGCACGAATTTCTGGCGGCGATCCTCTGCACCGTGCGGTTCACGGACAGCGTCATTTCCCGGAAGTCCAAATCTGACCAGCGCAGCGCGCACAACTCGCCAATCCTCACCCCCGTGTATAGGCAAAGGACGAGCGCTGCGTCATATTTATCCGACTCTGCGCCCTTCTCACGGATGACGGAAAACATCCGCTGACGTTCGGACGCAGTAAACGTCTCCAACGTTTTTTTCCTTTGTTTCGTGTCGGGACGTTTCAAGACCGGGAGCCGCAGGCCGTATTTCTCGCCGACATGACGCAAGATCTGGTTAACAACACAACAAATACTTTTTTGCAGGCTTTCTGAAAAACATCCCGATGACAAATGGTCAAAAATCTTTTCCTGAAAGCTTTTGAAGTTGGCATTTGACAAGTAAAAATCTCCAAGAAGAGCAGAAAGATGTGTCCTATAGACCGTTTCATATTTTATGTAAGTCGAATACTTGCATTTCTCCCACTTTATTTCCAGCCACTCCGCCGCCGCGTCGGAAAACAAAACGACCGTGTCCGCACTTCCCGTGCCCGAAGTCATTTCCGCCCCCTTGAGCGAAAGATTATTTTGATGGGTCAGTTTTGCAATGGCAAGCTTTTCCTTCACTTCGGCATAAGAATACCCATACACCGAATGATAGACGTAACGCTCCTTGACCGCGTGATATACCTTGTGCCGCCCTTCCCACCGTCCGTCCTTGCGCTTCCTTATATTCTCTCCCCGTCGTGCCATGTCGTTTCTCCTTCCGTACCGTGTCAGAGGTTCCTTCCCCTGAAGATTTTGACCACAAAAATGACCCTTATTATCGCTTCCCGTGTATTCTTTTTTCAAAAAGCACCACTATCCGGTGCCGTGAACCTGATAAAAATCCGAAAAAAACTTTCAAAAAGTTGTTAACTTCCGAAAGAAGATGCCGATATAATATGTGTATGAAGATAAGATTTGTGTTTTATCTGTTTCGCAGAATCGCCCGTTCTGCGAATTTTTTTATGCACACGGGACAGAAAAGTATATGCTGCTTACGCAGCCTGACCCGGCGCGGCGTGTAGGGGAACAATCTCCCCTATTCAATTGTCTTTAAATATCGGACATTTCCGTTGCTTTTGTACATGTTTTATGAATCCTATTGGCTGATGTATCGTTCAATTTTTACGCATATTTATTGTAACAGAATACTTTTAATTTTAAATATAAGCTTAAAAGAAGTAACCATGAATTGTAACGGCACTCCGCCACCCACCATTTTTGTGCAATATTCCAAATTGCATTTTACAGACAACCGGATTATAATAAAGTCACTTCTCACAAAGAAGATATCTTTGTTTCCTACATCGTGACAGCACGAGGAAGCACATCATGCCGTACATGCTACGGCCACCCGAAAGGGTGTCAGGCGGTTCACCGAGTATTCGGCAATCCCCCAAGCAAAAAGACACACGAAAACCGGAAAACAGTGACACAAATAACATTTTCAAGGTAAAAACAGACTTTTTTCACGAACCAAAATATGTTATGATAAACATAAGTCAAAAGAAGTTCTTCTTTTACCGGCACTGTATTCCCAGCTAAAACAAAAAAGGAGAATTTATGACAAAACGAAAAAACAATTTTATCATGCTGCCCACTGTGGATTTCTGCTTTAAGGAACTGATGCAGAATCCAAAAGTAAGGAAGGGATTCATTGCGGCATTGCTCAATCTCCCTCCCGAAAAAATTACTGACACGGTGCTAATGCCGACCATATTGCGGCAAGAAACATCTGACGGTAAAATCGGCATCTTGGATGTCCGTGTCATGATGAAGACCGGAACACAACTGGAATTAGAAATGCAGATCGCATATTTTGAATATTGGGAAAACCGCATTCTATTTTATCTAAGCAAAATGTATTCCGAGCAAGTAAAGGCGGGAGAATCCTATGAGAAGCTCAAAAAATGTATTCACGTCAGTGTTTTAAATTTCGTTCATTTTCCAAATGACGAAAAGTACTACCGAACAATCAACTTGTGCGACAAGGACTCGGGAGAACTGTATAGCGATTTGTTTGAGTTGAAGATTTTAGAGCTTGCAAAACTTCCAAAGCATACAAAAAGCAAGGAGAAAATCGTCCAATGGATGAAGTTTTTCAATGGAAAAAGCAGAAAGGAGTTCGAAGATATGGCGAAAACGGATGAATATCTAAACGAAGCATACCAGACACTCTTAACCCTAAGTGCGGATGAAAGTAAACGCCTGGAATATGAAGCGCGCGAAAAGGCACTCAAGGACTATAACACACAAATGTACAGTGCCGAAAAACGTGGTGAAAAGCGAGGCGAAAGGCGCGGTGAAAAGCGGGGTGAAAACCTGGCCAAAAAAGTGTTCAAATTACATTTATCCGGAAACTCTGACGAATACATTGCAAAAGAATGTGCCATTTCATTAAAACGAGTAAGACAGATTCTAAGTTGATACAAAGTTTAGGATAAAGAGTCTGGCAAGCCTGACTCTTTATCCTAAGAAAAATGGCCGAATTGCATTGAAACATCCAGCCAAATATGCTATTCTATATTGGACAAGGTTCTGATTACAAAGGGCGGGAATTCCTGCACCTGCGTAAAAAGGCTCACGACAATGATACCCTACCAGGGAAGCACGAGAAGAACAGCCGTTCTCAAATCGTGTCCTCTGTTTTTGATGCCCATGTCAGAATCCGTTTCTGGCATGTTTTTTATTTTATAGGAAGCTTTTCCCTATAACTCAGGAACCTTCACCAAACCGCAGCGAAAGGAGGATGTCATGGACACCAGAATCGCCCTCGTCGGCATCGTCTTAAATAACCGCGATTCCGTCGACGAGCTAAACCATTTATTAAGCCAATATGGACAATACATTATCGGGCGGATGGGCATTCCTTACAAGGAAAAGGACCTCTCCATCATCAGTGTCGCCATGGACGCGCCGGGAGACGTCATCAGCGCCCTCTCCGGCAAATTGGGAATGCTGCCCGGGGTAAGCACCAAGACGATTTATGCAAAAACACAGAACGCATAACAAGCACTCTGAACATTTAATGAAAGGATGGGATTTTAAAAATGTATGATGTAAATTCAAAACGCGCGGATGATTTTATCAACCACGAGGAAATTTTAGACACGCTCGCCTATGCGGACGAGAACAAGGACAACGTGGCTTTGATTGAAAGCCTGATTGAAAAGGCGAAGCTGCTCAAGGGTCTGTCACACCGTGAAGCTTCCGTATTGCTGGCTTGTGACATACCGGAAAAGAACGAGGAAATTTTCAGGCTGGCCGAACAGATTAAAAAGGATTTCTACGGAAACCGCATCGTCATGTTCGCCCCGCTTTATTTATCCAATTATTGTGTCAATGGCTGTACCTACTGTCCATACCATGCCAAAAACAAGCACATCGCCCGCAAACAACTGACGCAAGAGGAAATCCGCAGGGAGGTCATCGCCCTGCAAGACATGGGACACAAACGCCTGGCTCTGGAGGCGGGTGAAGATCCGGTTCGCAATACGATGGAATATTACTTGAAATGTATCGACACCATTTACAGTATCAAACACAAAAACGGAGCGATTCGCCGCGTAAACATCAACATTGCCGCCACCACCGTGGACAACTACCGCCTATTGAAGGAGGCCGGTATCG
>CATLEQ010000303.1 GCA_949915905.1 uncultured Lachnospiraceae bacterium
TTAGCCACTTCCGTCTCCACGAATTTTTTCATGACCGGCTTTCGGTCAATCATCAGATCCCGGATAATCGGCTGCCCCTGCAATGGCTCAAATGTATGGTATCCCGGTTTAAGCGGAGTATAACACGCCAATCCCGGCTTCCCGTCAATGACCATCGAGCATCTTCCGCAGATACTTCCCCGGCAATTGTAATCATAGACAATCGGCTCTATATTTTCATAAATATAATGTAGCACCTGCAAGCCGGTCATAAAGCCGCTTTCATCCTCCTGCCACGGTACGACGTACTCCTTATAATAGGGCGCGTCATCCTTGGACGGATCATATCGAAACACCTTTGCGATAATCTTTTTATCCATTGTTTCTATTCCCCCTTTTCCTCCGGCGCGAATATTGCCTCCACCTGCGTTTTTCCATTGTGAGCCTCCTCCGGGTCGGCCTTTCCCTCACGTACTTCCTCCGGCGCGAACGTGTCCAATCCGATATCCGTCGGAACCATCCGGGCAAGAACCGCCGATGGAATTAACTGGTCAAACTTCGGGGCAAATTCGCTTTCCCATTCTCCGTTCTCGTTTATTTTTACCACCGTGTTTTTCAATCCTACGGAGTTGTCCGGATTCGGATAGTCCGTGCGCATATGGAAACCGCGGCTCTCCTTCCGAAGCAATCCCGCATAGGAAGCACCCAAGGCACAATACAGCATGTTCTCCGCCTCGAAGCAATCCCTCCATCCACAATTCATATGATAAGAGTCATCCGCCGGCCACATTCTCGGGATGTCCTCGTCCTTAATCCGATTCAGTCCTTCTATGATTTCTAAAATCCTTTTCTCGTCTTTCAGCGGCCCGTTTTCACGATCCCAATAGGTCTGTTGTATTTTTCGCATGACTTTATGGGCGCGAATCGGACGCTCCGGCTTCCGCTCCACATAGCGGTATGCCTTGTCAAGAATCCGCTCAATCTCCTCCTGCGAGACGGCCGGTATCTTAGTCCGCGATGCCAATTTCGCCGCCCCGTTGGCCGCAATCCATCCGCCGGACTGCGCCGCAACCTGCGTCATTCCGCCGACCCCTCCGGGAGCTGCGCCCGCAAAAAACATTCCCGGTATTACCGTTTCCGACACATCGGACAATTCGCGCGGACATCCCGCACTGTCCCATGTCTCCGGGACGACCTCGACATACTGCGGCATGTCATATCCAAGTAATTCCTTCTGCCGTTCCTCCGTCCTGCGAAAATAGCGCGGTGCTTCCGGCGCACATGCCTTGTCAATATAACACCCGCCATTTTCCGTGGTCCGCCCGTTCTTGCGGAGGCCGTAGAAAATGCGCATCGTCCCGCCCATGTTGACAAGCGGCGTGTGTCCTTCCAACAGTTTCGACCAGGGCACCATGTCCTTGTCATAAATCTTGTCCTTCGGTGTCTGGCTGCCGTCAAAATTAAAATTTCCCATCGTCTGGCGCACACCGGCCGGTGTCCACTGGGATGCATCCCCGCAAAACTGTTCCATGTCCGCCATCGCGACCCCATGCCGCAACAGCATGGCAATCCCGTCCCCGGTATTTTCCTTTCCGGCCATTGACTCGGCTCCCATCCCATTCCAGCCGGTAATCCAACAATAGCTGCCGGTCGCCATAATCGTCGCCTTGGAACGAAATACGTGAGGCGTCCCCTGAACCAGGTCAATCGCCACGGCACCCGCCGCCCGTCCCTCCGGGGATAATAGAAAATCAACCACGTACGTGTTGTCTATAATCTCCGTCACGTTGCCGTTTCGCTGGCACCACTGCGCCATCATGCGCGGCCAGAATCCCTGGTCATGCGTGACGGGAAATGCCGGATTGACCTCGTTATGGCTAAGCACGGTTCCGTCTTCGTTATAAAGCGGAATGCTGCCGTATTTTAGCCCCTTGGCAATAATTTTTTCTTCTTTATGCGCCTTTAGCAAATGATAGAAATATGGCTGGTTCAAAAGTCCTTCGCAAACCATGTCCATGACCGCCACCGTATTGGCAATCGTCTCATCATCATCCGGTGCAAATTCCATGCTCTGGTATGTATGCCCCCAGTTCATCCCTGAGGTTCCCGAATGTCCAAACACGCCTTTATCCACAATGATTGCCGTTTTCCCAAGCTCCACGACGCGCAGCGCGGCCTCCATGCCCGCGATTCCGCCGCCGATTACCAGCACGTCACAATCGTGATATTGTATCTGCCTCCTCGGACTGCAATTTTTTTCCATTTATCTTCTCTCCTTTCCCAGTGCCAGTGTACGGATGTCAACACGCCGCCTATAACACCGGTGATAGTGTTTTCCGACATTATCCGAGTTCTATCGTAATGAGGTAAATGTCATTTACTGCCAAATCTACCGAAAATTGCAGCACGCCGTCCTGATAGTCGTACTCTGCCGCTTCCATAACCATCTCGCTGCGCTTCTTCAGCAATTGTGCCTCCGCGCGGTTCAAATCCTGCGGCTCTCCCATCTCCTCCCAAAGCTTCAGCGGATTACAATGTTTCTCATCTATTCGCTGCATGCTGACATGTTCCGGCCTATGCTCCAACTCCACGCTTACCGTCGCCCGCTCCTTCGGCAAGTCCATTCGTTTCATCTTCTGCCTGAACAACAGCACCTGCCTCACCTTTTCATTTTCAAAAGCCGCAATTCCGATTTCCCCGTCCGTGGCTCCCTCTCCAAGCTCCACCCGATTTTCGGCCAATTGCGAAAGCATTTTAAATCCATAAAACGTCGGTTTCGGAATACCGCTGTGCGTTACCATGCCAAACCCTCCGTGAAATTCTTCCGGAAACCAATGCTGTTCCTCAAAAATATCACTAAAACACCATAAACTGGAACCGTCCATAATATCTTCCGTGTCCAGAACCGCCTTAATGTTATAAGCCGCCGCCTTTCTCGTATCCAACGAATATGCGCCAAAAATGGCACTCATGTTCCACTCCGTGTAATATAGCGGAAGTCCGTCCGCCTGCCTCTTTACAATTGCCGAATTCTTGCGCAATGCTGTGTTTGGCAAATCCTGAACCTCCGTCTCGTCCTGCATGACGGCCCGCCATCCCTTCAAATACGTGCGCTCTTCCTCCGGTATGGCCGCCATCCGAGCCATGACCTGGCGGCCGAATTCCTCCATCTGAGCCTGCATCTCCTCCGGTGACAATTGCCCGTCTTCCTCCCACGGCTGCGCCGTTCCTTCTGATAACGGCTGTCTTGTCTCCTGCGCTGCCCTCATCCCTCTTGATGACAACTGTCTTGCCTTCTGCAACGACTCCATTCCCTCCGATACCGGCTGCTCGCCTTCCCCCTCAGACGAGCCGTCCGCCTTGACACCTGACAACGGATCTCCGGCATACTGGTGCGTAGATACGAAGTCCACCGGCACGTCGTGCTCCCTGCAATAACTTACAAATTGACGAACCCACTTACTCCCGCTCGTAGCCGGGCCGCCAATCCTAATCTCCGGGTCAACGGCCTTTACCGCCCTTGCGGTATGTCCATAAAGTTCCAGGTACTCTGGCAAGCCGCCGTCAAAGAATCCCAAATCTGGTTCGTTCCAGACTTCAAAATACCAGCTTCTCACTTCCTCCTCACCATACCTATGTTGCAGAAAATGTATAAAATCCGTCAGAAATCTCCCCCATTCCTCATAATCCTTTGGCAGCGTCACATTGCCTCCATAAAAGAACCGAAGCTGCATATCCCCACTTGCCAATTTACTCTGCATGAATCCTAATTCGACAAACGGTTTCATCCCTGCATCCAGCACATTGTCATAAGCCACTCCAATCTGCTGAAAAGATTGCTCTTTAAACGTTTCACTGATTGGCGAAGGTACCATGGCTGACAAATCCGACAAAATTTTCATATCATCATTAAAAATTCCATGAAATCTTACACGTTCGATGCCGAGCTCGTCATGCACCATTTTTAATATTCTCGTATAATCCGTCCGCAAGGCCAATGTCGCATGTCCACTGCCCACACAAAACTTCCAATGCTGATTAAATTTATGAGTTTTTTCATCCTTCTTAATAAAAAATTCCATATGTAGCCCCTTCTTTCTTTGTATTGTTTTTTAATATTATTGGGAATTATATACTGAAAGTTGATTTTGAATTGTTCTTTATGTTTACTTTCTATTGTAGATGTGTTCTATATTGTTTTAAATGAAAAAAACACTGGAAACCGTTGATTTTACGGTATCCAGTGTCTAAGTTCAATGCCCAGAACCGGAATCGAACCAGTGACACGAGGATTTTCAGTCCTCTGCTCTACCAACTGAGCTATCTGGGCATAAATTGCGGGGGCAGGATTTGAACCTACGACCTTCGGGTTATGAGCCCGACGAGCTTCCAGACTGCTCCACCCCGCGATATTTAATTATACGCCTTTCGGCAATGGATGGAGGTGGATTCGAACCACCGAAGCAATTTGCAGCAGATTTACAGTCTGTCCCCTTTGGCCACTCGGGAATCCATCCAAAATGATTAATGGAACCTATAGGGCTCGAACCTATGACCCTCTGCTTGTAAGGCAGATGCTCTCCCAGCTGAGCTAAGATTCCATGCAAAGAAACCTACAAACCAGATAACATATATCTGACTTTTTGTTTCAACGACCCAGAAGAGACTCGAACTCTCGACCTCCGCCGTGACAGGGCGGCGCTCTAACCAACTGAGCCACTGGGCCACAATTTTTAGTGTACCTTCAAAACTACACAGAAAGAAAAATGCTCCAAGTTATTCTCCATTACCCTATCACCCGTCTGGTCATGCCCTCGACCTATTAGTGACGGTCAGCTCCGCACGTCGCCGTGCTTCCACCCCCGCCCTATCTACCTCGTCGTCTTCAAGGGGTCTTACCTCTTT
>CATLEQ010000304.1 GCA_949915905.1 uncultured Lachnospiraceae bacterium
CCTCTCCGGATACGCCTTTCGAAACAGCGGAATAAGTTTTTTGACCCCTTCCTCCCCGATGCGTTCCTTCAACATGGCCTTCTGGGCGTCTTCCAGCATCGCCTTCATCGCTTCCCTATTTTTCAGGCCAAATCCGGTAAATTCCGCAAATACGCTTCCCACCATCAGCGGAACGTGTGCCGTCTCCGGACGAAATCCATTTTCACAAGGCTCCCCGACATAATGCGCGTTTGGTTGTGGAGCACAGCCAACGTATTTTCCTTGCTTCTGGAATTCTGGCTTTAATTTCTTATAAGCCGCCGCCAACCGGTCATACGCGACGGTTTCCAACTCATGAACGTCCGAAAGCCCTAGCTCCTTCATCATCGCTTCGACCAGTTCTTTTCCGCTTCCCTTCGCGTCGGCAAGCATCGGTCCAATCACGCCGCTCATGTTGATGCCTTTGGCGAACAGCCCGTCCGCCGCCGGAGTCTGCAAAAGCGTCGTCACTTTCGCCCCGCCGCCGGACTGGCCGAACACCGTCACGTTTTCCGGGTCGCCGCCAAAGGCCGCAATATTTTCCTTCACCCAGCGAAGCGACATGATCAAGTCGTTCGTCCCATGATTTCCCGAATCCTCGTATTCCTCGCCAAAATCAGACAAATCCAGGTAGCCGAGGACGTTCAGCCGGTGGTTTACCGTGACGACCACCACGTCGCCAAACCGGCTCATGTTCTCCCCCTCGTAAGCAATATGCTCAATGGCAGAGCCGGACTCGAACCCGCCGCCATGGAACCATACCATGACCGGGCGTTTCTTGTCATCACAAGCGGGGGTCCACACGTTCAAATTCTGGCAGTCCTCGTTCATCACCCAATAACGGTGCGGCACCTGCAGTTCTCCGTTCGGTTTCCCCAATTCCAACAGCGGGCACACGTAGCCAAAGCTCGTCGCGTCGAAAATCCCGTCCCACGCGTCCACCTCCTCCGGTGCGTGGAAACGCCTGCTCTTCGCGTAGGGAATCCCCTTGAAGACGGAAATCCCGTCATAAGAATACCCCTTCACCTTTCCTTTCGTGGTCTGCACCACGTTCTTCTCCTCCGTACAACAAAATTGTTTTTCCATACAAAAGCTCCTTTCTTTGAATAAAATAATGGCATCACGCCAATACCATCTTCTCAATCACACAACAATGCGGCTTGTTTTTATCATCCTTGTCGTAGTTCACGCCGACCAGTAACACTTCTCCCGAATACCCTTCCAATGCTTGTGTATACTTTCTCTCCTTAATCTGCTCAATGGCCGCATGGGCGGACTTGTCGTACTTCAACTCGACCACGATTGCCGGCTTGTCGCTAAATGGCAACGGCAGGAAAACGACGTCCGCAAAGCCCCGCCCCGTCGGCAGTTCCCGAATCATCTTGTAATCCTTCCTCGCACTATAATATGCGAGGCCTATGGCGCACCCCGAGGAATTCTCATCATTGTACGTCAAGATGGAAGCCACCTCCATGTGCGCTCTATCCAGCCCCTCGGCGACCCTTTTCTCATCGCAGAGAAGCGTGTCCTCAAGAAGCCGCTCAGAAGCTTTCAAAACCTTCATGACCTCCGGCCACCCGCCGACACTCATCGCATTTTCAAATTCCTCGACAATCTCCTTGTTTGGAATAAACGCTTCCTTCGCTTGGGAGTCGTAGCCAAGATAGCCGAGGTGGATAAGCAATGTCAAAACGTCGTCCTTCGTCTTAAAATTGCGCATGTCATTTTGAAAACTGCGCGTGTTCACTTTAACGTGTTCCCCGCCAAGCATTTTCACGATATCAGCGCGAAGCCCGTCAAAATCCATGTCCATGTATACCTTCAAGGCCTCGTAAGTCTCCGTAGACGTCCAATAATTTTCGAAATCCTGACAACTCATTGCCTCTACCACGGATTTTGGGTTATACACATGTTTAAACTTCTTAAGCATGTAACCGTCATACCAGCTGCTCGTCCGGGCAAAATCCATGTCAAACCGCTCGCATAACGCCTTTACCTCGTCTTCCGTAAAACCGGTATATTCCTCCAACACCTTTTGATTCGTCATCGAATATTCCCGAAACATGTTCAATGCTGAATGCTGCCCATATTTCTTCACCGGTAAGATCCCCGTCATGTAGGCAAGCGCGGCATAGGTCTGGTCCTTTAGGAGGTTGCGCAAAAAATCAAGATATTGTTTTTGCATCTCCTCCGATTCTTGTCGCTCCCGCATCACGCAGTCCCACTCGTCAATCAAAAAAATAAACTGTTTCCCGGTTTCCGCGTAAATCTGCTCCAAGACCGCGGCCAGAATGGTCTCTTGTTCGGAAAACAATTCCCCATACGCTTTCCTTAAATCCTTGATTACCAGTTGCTCCAGATATTCCGTCATATCCTGATTTTTCGCACGAATGAGAAACTGCTGCATGTTCAAATAAATCACGTTATACTGATTCAAATGTTCCTCAAAGGAGGGATCCTTTTCTATTTTCAATCCCGCGAACAGTTTCCTGGAATCACAGCCACGGCCATAATACGCGGCCAACATCTTCAACGCCATGGACTTTCCAAACCGTCTCGGCCTGCTGACACAAGCAAACTTCTCTTCCGTGTTAAGAAGTTTGTTCGTACATGCAATCAACCCCGTTTTATCCACGTATATTTCGGAACGAATCGATTCCCAAAACCCTCCGTTTCCTGGATTCAAATAAATTCCCATAAGGCACCTCCTTACCAACACACCAAAAACTACGAACTCCCCGGCTCATCCCTCAGGCACTCATATCTCTGCCGTTTTTATCCCTCAGTATAAGTGTACCACATCCTACGCCCTCACGCAATCTGCCTTTTTCCGTTTATTTTCCGATAAACGAACGCGAACGTAATCACATGCGCGGCCAGTGTGATGAGCCAGGAAACCGGATACGTGATATAAAGCATGTCCGTGGTGTGGTACGTCTGGAAAACCGTGGCAATCCAGATGAGCCGCAGGCCGCAAGCCCCCACGAGGGAAACGATCATCGGCCCGACGGACCTGCCGACACCGCGCAACACTCCCACCATGCAGTCCATCATGCCGCAGAGGAAATAGACGGTGCAAATATATTTCATCCGTGCCAGCCCGGCCTCCACCACCGCCGTGCTGGAAGAATAAATATGCAGCAGGGGCTTTCCGAAAATATATGCCAGATTTCCCGTGACGATGCCGATAACCAGGACAATCAGCTGGCATTCGACCAGAACCTTGAGGATTCGTTTTTTCTCCCCCGCCCCGTAATTCTGCCCGGTAAACGTAAGCGCCGTCTGGTGGACGGAGTTCATCGCCAAATAGACAAAGCCTTCCAGGTTGGCGGCGGCACTGTTCCCGGCCACCACCGTGCTGCCGAACGAATTGATCGCCGACTGGATGACGACGTTGGAAAGGGAAAAGACGGAGCCCTGCAGACCCGCCGGCACCCCGATTTGCACAACCCGAAGCAAAATGCGCCAATCCACCCCCAGCCGCCGGAAATCAAAATGCAGGATTCCATTGTCACGAACCATGTAAGACAACACCAGTGCCGCGGAAATGTATTGTGAAACCGCCGTGGCGATGGCCACGCCCGCCACGCCCATGGAAAACCGGATGACGAGAAGGAGGTTTAACAAGACATTGATCACGCCCGCCGCCGACAGATAAAAGAGCGGCGTCTTCGTGTTCCCGGAAGCCCGAAGGATGGCCGAGCCATAATTAAATACCATGCTGGCCGGCATGCCCAGGAAATATATTTTCAAATAAAGTGCCGCCAAGTCAATCACGTCGTGGGGGGAGCCCATCCATCCAAGGATGGTCCCGGAGGCAAAAAATCCGAGTATGGCAATGGCCACGCCACAAATGAGGCTCAACGTGATGCTCGTATGAACCGCCTTGGAAATACGCTCCTTCTCTCCCGAACCGTAGCACTGGGCCACGACGACGTTTGCCCCGACGGACAGCCCCATGAATAGGCTGACGAGCAGATTGATCAGAGACGACGTAGAACCTACGGCCGCCAGTGACTCGTTGCCCGCATAGCGTCCCACGACGATGATGTCCGCCGCGTTGAACAACAGTTGCAGCACGCCGGAGAGCATGACCGGTATCGTAAAGGCCACCATTTTCCCAAACAACGGCCCATGCGTCATATCTACTTCTTTCGATTTTGTCTTTCCCAATTTCATTTTCCTACCCGCTTTCTAAACGAAATGTATATTTTTATGATCTTCCGTGACATTTTATACTCACGGCATATAAGATTTTCCGTGAGTATTGCTAAAGCCGCAGCCGCAAAACGGCAATTTCCCCATGCCCGTACCATTATATACCTTTCCAAAAAAGATGCAAGTTTTTTACATGCTTTTTCTTTTTTGTCACTTTTCTTATATGTATAAATTTGCTATACTTAAATTATGATGTTGAGGTCAAAAGGTTTTTTGCCCCCAATGATACATATAAGTTCTTATAACAGAAAGGAAATCGAATCATGAAAGTCGACAAAATCATCAGCCCCATGGGAAGCATCCACATGATTCCCATGGACAAAGTCTCGGGCTTCGACGTAAGGCCCGGCTTATACGAACTAAACGGGGCGACCGCCATTCCGGTCGGTGTCAATTTTACAGTTCACTCCAACCATGCGACTTCGTGTGAGCTGCTGCACTTCCACAGGGAAGAGGATGTTCCTTATGCGATTTTGAGATTTCCAGACAGCTATCGGATCGGAAACGTCTTTTCCATGATCGTGTTTAAGCTTAACATTGAAGAATTTGAGTACGCTTACCGCGTAGACGGCCCATACGAACCGGAAAAC
>CATLEQ010000305.1 GCA_949915905.1 uncultured Lachnospiraceae bacterium
TAATTTAACCGCGCGTTCCATTCTCATACTATTTAAATTTTCACTATATGTATTGCCGGTCTTTTTTAAAAGGAAACGCCCTAAGTAGTCCGGGTTAAAATGAAAATACGCTCCCAATTCATTTTTCGTCACCGTGGTTAAATGCTGTTCCATGTAACAAAGAATTTCTTTCGTCAAACGTTCTTCCGTCTCTGCCCGAGACTGCTTAAAACAATTCCACTCCGTATAACCGCTTAATTCCTCAATCAGGCGAACAAGATACCCTTTTATTACCATATGGTGCCCGGACTCTTTGAGCATGTCTTCTTCCATAATTTTGAGCAATAATGTCTGTACCTTTTTGTTGTCACTTAAAGAGAAAACGAAAAACTGATGAGAGTACTGGCTCTTCTTTTTGGAATATAGCATTTCCAATAATGCTTTGTTTATTCTCGGACACAATTCCGACTCAAAAAAATCTGTCCTGACACCAATGAACAAAACCCTGTCTTCCCACCCTTGCAATTCTTCC
Source organism: uncultured Lachnospiraceae bacterium (assembly GCA_949915905.1). Lineage (GTDB taxonomy): Bacteria > Bacillota > Clostridia > Lachnospirales > Lachnospiraceae > Schaedlerella. The sequence continues at coordinate 512 of CATLEQ010000305.1, forward strand.
CTATGCAAAGTTCCCGGCGGCAGCAGACACACTTGTCCTTTTCCATGTTCAAAGCGGCTTCCATTTACACACTGCTTATAACTCCCTCTAAGCACGACTACCAATTCATAGTAATCATGAGTATGATATCCGGACGCATATGTCTGCACCTCCCTCTCTGCTTTTGCTTTACACGGAACTGCCGGATTGAGAAAGTAGTCCCCCCTCATTGTGCTTACCCAATCACTGCCGCACTTTGCGCTTGGCAATTTCTGAAATGTACGGATATTTTTTATATATGGCAGATGCGCAATATTATCTATCATGTCCGGCTTTTTTTCATCTGCCACCATCCTCAATTTCCATATAGCTTCACCAAACGCTAATGCATCAGCAAAATATTCCTCAACTTCCATCTCCAACTCCGCCTTCCGCACAAATCAAAAGCGCACTTCAACTCCTATATCCGTCCGGATTATTTGACTGCCATCTCCAGGAATCCGCGCACATTTCCTCGATGCCCCGCTCGGCCACCCAGCCCAGCTCTTCCCTGGCCTTGGACGCGTCGCAATAGCACATGGCAATGTCTCCCGCGCGTCTCGGTTTCACCTGATATGGAAGCTTCTTTCCGCAAGCCTTTTCATACGCCTTCAAAACATCAAGCACGCTGTAGCCCGTGCCGGTTCCCAGATTGTAAATGTGAACGCCCGGGGACACCTTCATCCTCTCAATGGCCTTTACATGGCCGACCGCCAGGTCCGTCACATGGATATAATCGCGCACTCCGGTTCCGTCCGGCGTGTCATAGTCATCCCCGAACACCCCGAGGCAATCCAACTTGCCAACGGCCACCTGCGCGATATACGGCACCAGGTTGTTTGGAATTCCCTTCGGATCCTCGCCGATTTTTCCGGACTCGTGCGCACCAATCGGATTGAAATAACGTAACAGCATCACGTTCCACTCCGGGTCGCCCGTGTGCAAATCCGTCAAAATCTGCTCCAGCATCCCCTTCGTCTGACCATAAGGATTGGTAATCTGTCCCTTCGGGCAATTTTCCGTAATCGGAATCTCCGCCGGGTCGCCGTACACGGTCGCGGAAGAACTGAAAATCATGTTCTTGCATCCATGCTTTCTCATCACGTCACAGAGAATCAGCGTTCCCGTGATATTATTATGATAATATTCCCACGGCTTCGCAACCGACTCTCCAACCGCCTTGAGCCCGGCAAAATTGATGACCGCCTCAATATCCTCATTTTCAAAAATCGGTTCCAAATCCTCCCGGTTCAAAATGTCACCTTTGTAAAACTTCAATGACTTTCCGGTAATTTCCTGCACGCGCTCAAGTGCCACTTCACTGGAATTATAAAGGTTGTCAACCACCACGACCTCGTAACCCCTGTTTAAAAGCTCCACACACGTATGACTGCCGATGTATCCGGCTCCTCCTGCCACTAAAATTGCCATTTTTCGCTCCTCCTTTTCATTCTCACATTGCTCATTCCCACAAATGCAGTGGGTAGACGCCCTCTTCCTTCAACCTGGAAATCGCCTGCACGACCTCCTCCTTGTCTTCCTTGTAGGTAATCCCATGCCAGCGGTCTTCCGAGCGAAGTACCTTCACCGCCGCCTTTTCCTCCGCAATCAATTCACCAACCACGGATGGAAGAAAATACTCACATTTCAGCGGATTTTCCGCAAGTCCCTTCTCCAAAAAGATTGGGAACCGCCGTTCCAATTCCTTCAACATACCGGCACTAAACCCAAACATATTCATCGACACCAATGTATCCGGCGAAATGTCCTGCCAGGTGGCTCCGTCGTCCTCGGTATAAACCGCGCCCTCGCCTCTCTTTTCAATATGAGTCAGCTCGGTAATCCCCGTCAAGTATCCCTCTTCGTCCATCTCACAAACACCGCGCGAAACATAACCGTTGTCCGTCAACGTATTGGCCAGTATGTAGCTCACCATCGCGAAATGATACCGTTCATCGTCCTCGTTCGCCGTAAGGTAGTGGTAAATTTCCTCAAAGGCATGGACGCCATAATAGTCATCAGCATTAATCACCGCGAACGGCCCGTCCACCACGTCCTTGCAGCAAAGCACCGCGTGTCCCGTGCCAAAAGGCTTCTCGCGCCCGGCCGGAAATGTAAATCCGTCCGGCAGCATGTCAGGCTCCTGGCAGACATATTCCACGTCCATATAGCGGGCAATCCGGTCGCCAATCCCTTCCTTGAACTCCTTTTCAATCGCCTTTTTGATAATGAATACCACTTTCTCGAATCCGGCGCGCCTCGCGTCGTAAATGGAAAAATCCATGATAATGTGGCCGTCTTCATCCACCGGGTCCATCTGCTTGAGCCCGCCATAACGGCTGCCCATCCCGGCGGCCATAATCACAAGTACTGGTTTTGCTGCCATAGTTTCCCTCTCTTTCTTGCAAGCCTCTTGTTGTCTTTTTGACCACAATGATACCCACGGACTGCTCCGCACTACGTGGTATCATAATCCCGAATGATACCACGGATTACTCCGCACTACGTGCTCTCGTAATCCTAAAACACCTCAAATCCGCTCGTTTTTCTACGAAAAACGGCTACTTTTCGGTGTTTTGCGGGTCTCAAAGTCATGCTTTTTCATGCAAGCATGAAATGCATGACTTTTTGACCCTGGTATCATACACATTATACTTCCACGTTTTCCCCCGGTCAATGCGCTTTTGTTGTCCTTATATTCTAATTTTGTTGCAACGTTACATCCGTTCCGCCAGATCATTTAAATAGACCCAGCGATCCATCTTTTCTTCCAGAGCCTGCTCGCTTTCTTCTTTTTGCGCGGACAGTTCTGACAGCTTGGCCGAATTCGTGGCATTTTCCATCATTTCACGATCCAGTTGCTCGATTTTTTCCTCCAACCGTGCGATTTCATCATCAATCGTCTCAAACTCCCGCTGTTCCTTATATGTGAACTTAACCTTCGCCTGATGGCTTGGCCGCTGTCCCTTTCCTCTCGCCTGAAAATCCGAGTCATTTGGCGAGCCGTCCGTGCCGGACTTTTGCGCCGATGCCGATCCTTTGGTCTGATTCACCTGCGTATCCCGTGCATTTTTCCCGATTCTTCCCATCTGCCCTGCCTGCGCGTCCCGCGCGGTCTTCGCCGCCAGGTAATCGCTATATCCGCCCTCGTACTGTACAAGCTGACCCTCACCCTCAAACGCAAAAATACGGTCTACCAGATTGTCCAGGAAATAGCGGTCATGCGACACCGTAATCACGATGCCGGAAAAGGAATCCAGATAATCCTCCAAAATGGTCAAGGTCGGAATGTCCAAGTCGTTGGTCGGCTCGTCAAGTATCAGCACGTTTGGCACCTCCATCAACACCCTAAGCAAATACAAACGCCTGCGCTCGCCGCCGGACAGCCTTTCAATCGGCGTATATTGCATCGAAGCGTCAAACAAAAACCTTTCCAACATCTGGGACGCGCTGATGCGCCCGTCCTTTGTCGGAACATATTCTGCCACGTCCTTGACAAAGTCAATCACGCGCTGTTTCCCGTCCATCTGTGTCTCTTCCTGCGCGAAATAACCGATGCGAATCGTATCCCCGATTTCCACCTCGCCCGTGTCCGGCAAGAGCTCTCCGACGATGATTTTCATCAGCGTCGACTTGCCACAGCCGTTCGGACCGATGATTCCCAGCCGCTGGTTTTTCAGAACAATATAATCAAAATCCCGAATTACCACCCGCTCGCCGTAACATTTTCCGACATGGTGCAGGGCAATCGTCTTCTTCCCCATCCGATTTTCTACAGAATCCAATTCCACCGCCGCGTCGCGCACCGACACCGTACCGTTTTTCAAATGTTCCAACCGTTCGAGACGGGCTTTTTGCTTCGTCGAACGAGCCCGGCACCCGCGCTTGGCCCATTCCAATTCCATGCGCAACACGCTTTGGCGTTTCCGCTCCGTCGCCAGCTCCATTTCCTCCCGCTCCGCCTTCAGCTCCAAAAACCTGGAATAATTGGCCGCGTAGGAATATAACTTTCCGTGGCTGATTTCCAAAATCTTGTTTGTCACACGATCCAGAAAATATCGGTCGTGCGTCACCATGATGACCACGCCCCGAAAACGATTGAGATACTCCTCCAGCCACGCCGCCATCTCATTGTCAATGTGGTTGGTCGGCTCGTCCAATACTAATACGTCCGCCGGGTCGACCAGCGTTTTCGCCAACGCCACCCTCTTTTTTTGCCCGCCGGAGAGCCGCGCGATGGATGCGTCATAATCCGTGATATCG
>CATLEQ010000306.1 GCA_949915905.1 uncultured Lachnospiraceae bacterium
TTTGAACCCGGCAGTCAAGTGGAATTTACCTTCTCGCCCCAGCGGGACACTGCCCCGATTACCGTAAATGCCCGCGTCCTGCGCGTTCAAGAAGGCGAGGCACTCACCGACATCCTCGGAAACACCTCCGAAATGAACGAAGGCCTGTATGGCTATGGCTGTCAGTTCGTCGAGTTGCCCTCCCGTACCGAGGCCATAATTCGCAACCATGTTTTTCGTCTCGACTTGGATCGCCGCAGGAAAGCGCCGCCGGAGTATTAATTTATACTCGCGGCTGCGGCCGGCGCGATACTCGCTACCGATAAAATCGTTAGCGAGTATATCTGCCACTCAGTATATCTTGGGCATCGTATGGGAGCCGGGAGCAAAAGCTCCCGGCTATGCTTCTTTCCCGGCTTGTTCCTCCGTCTTTGCCTCTCCTTCGACTTGTTCCTCTTCCGCTTTCTTCTTTCCCGGAACGTAGCTCAGAAAATAAATATAAATGTCTATAATCGCCTGGTACAGTTCCACCGGTATCTCCGAACCGAGCTCGAGCTGCGTCAGCATCGTCGCCAGCGAATTGTCCTCATAAATCGGGACGCCGGACTCCCGGGCGACCTCCACCATCCGCTCCGCCAGATATCCCATGCCGGAAGCCACGATTACCGGGGCCGAATTTTTGTTTTCATCGTAAGACAGCGCGACCGCCTTTTTATTTAATACATCATTAAACCTTGACATTTATCGAATTCCTTCTTTCAAATATCTGTGGAAATGCCTCTGAAATCGCAATAGACTCCTTGCTGCTCCCCAGAAACAGTTCCCGTGCCTCAAGTCCGTTTCGTTCCAATATCTGTGCCAACTCCTCGCGAATCTCGCCCTCTTTGTCCTCCAACACGTCCGGGAAATTAAGCTGCAGGTTTACCTTCCCGCCCTGATAGACAAAATAAAGGTCAAAAAATCCCAAATCCTGGATGTCAAACTTCACAAGTCCCTGGACGGTCTTGTCCTCCTCGCCCGGCTTGGCCTCCTTGTCCGCGTCCGGATCCACCCACATCTCGGCAAACATCAGCCTGTCATCCACCTGCATGGGCAGCATCATATGGAGAACCGGCATGTACACGCTTTCATTCAAGAGAATAGAGGTCATCATGTTGCGGTAAATCTGCTTCTGCTCCAGACTCGCGCCCTCTTTCATGCCCTTTTCAATCATGTTTGCGAACTCCTTCATCCACTGGTTCTTCTGAACCGCCTTTTCATAATCCGTGGATGCGAGCGCCCGCATCAGGTCTTCCGCATTGAACCCCTTGAAATGCTTTTGCATGGCGGGGAACTCCATCAATTCCTTGAACTTATCCATCACACGGGACGCGTCCCCGTTTTCATATCGCGCCGTGAGCGCCGCCAGAAATGCCGTGTTCTCCCGCACGTTTCCGCGGTCATGCGTGCCATTGATATATTGGTTTAAATATGGCAGCATCTTCTCCTTCACGACGGAGGCGTTCTGGTTCGTCGCCTTTGCATCGGCAAAATTCATCTGCTCCTGCATCTCCTCCATCCGGGCACGGCCGCTCTCAAACATGCCGTCCTTGATCTTTCCCATCGTCTGCTCCATCTGTGCAAGGACGTGCTTTCCCTCCGCCATGTCCGTATAGCGCTTCATAAATTCCAGGATCCCGCTTCGTAGTTCCACGTTCGGGGTCTCGCTCATGACCTGCCGGAGAAGTGAAAAAAATGCCCCCTGGAAACGGATTGCCGCATTGCCCTGCTCCTTCATGAAGGCCAGCATGTTCTGTGGATCTACCTGAATCATCTCCAGAAAACGTCCCAGCTCCTGCGCGGAATTTTCTCCAAGCCCGGCCTTTACCACGGTGCCCAGCCGCTCAAAAAGAAGGGTGGCGAACTCCTCCGTCATGACCGCCCCGTCTTTAATCTGGGACATGAAACCTTCAAAATTAGACTGGTACTGGAACTTCATCCCCACGTTTTGTTCCTGGGCGGCCGAATCGCTTCTCGCGTCCGGGCGGACGACCTGATTTGGTACGACCGGCCCCTGGATGCGGGAATCCGGCGTTTTACTCGCTGTATCTGTCCTTTGCTGCAGTGTACTGTCATACCCTGTCATAGGAGTCGTGACTCTCAAAATATTTGACATTTTTTCACCTACTATTATTTTTATATTATTTTTTGCCGTTTTCGGTCGATATATATAGTAATTAGAATGTGTTAACACTAGAGTAACACACTTTACTCTATGTTGGCAATATTTTTGAGTTAAATTTTATGTTAAGATAAGGTGGTGCAGACATTATGGATAGTACTATGGAAGGCTTGCTGGAAACTTATTTGTTTGAAACCAATTCTCTGCTCGACGGACTGGACGAACTATTGATTAATGCTGAAAAAGTTGGCGATTTCTCGACGGACGACGTCAACGAGATTTTCCGCAGCATGCATACAATCAAAGGATCTTCCGCCATGCTTGAGTTCAACTCCCTCATGGAGATTGCACATCACATAGAGGATTTATTCTTCTACATACGTGAGAATGGCATCGACTCACTTGACCAGGAACAGAAGAGCGACCTTTTCAACCTGATGTTCAAGTCAACCGACAAGCTCCGCGAGGAGGTTCAAAAAGTGGAAAACGATGAACCCCTTGAGACTAATATCGACAGTTTTGTTTCCGAGATTAATAATCTTCTCAATAAAGTTTCAAAAAAATCCGGAGATGCGGAAACAGATACCAAGGCAGACACGGGGACTGCCGCGCCGGAGGGTGCTGCCGCTTCCTGCCCGGATTCGGACGACCCGTATTTTCTTCATGTTTATTTTGAAGAAGGCTGCGGCATGGAAAACCTGCGCGCGTTCATGTTGGTGAACTCATTGCAGGAACAAGGAATCAATTTCCATTTTTACCCGGACGACGTTGCCACAAATTCGGACACGGCCGATAAGATTATAGACGAAGGTTTCTACCTTGGCTTTAGCACGGACGCGGATTTGGAGACGGCCTCCAAGACCGTAGATTCCGCACCAAACATCCAGTCTTACGAGATCATGGAAAATCCGGCCCTTGTAAACGACGAGCCCGTGGCGGATGCCCCGGTCGCGGAAGTGCCCGCGAAGGCTCCCGAACCGGCTCCTGCAAAGGCTGAAGCCGCCCCGGCGGCATCAAAGGCTCCCGCCCCGGCAAAGAAGCCTGCCTCCCATGGTGCCGTGAAACAAGATTTGATTAGTGTAAACCTGACAAAGCTTGACGCTTTGATGAACATCGTAGGCGAGATCGTCATCACGGAAGCCATGGTGACGTCTTCTCCCGACCTGCAGGGGCTTAAGTTGGACAACTTCATGAAGTCCGCGCGTCAATTGCGCAAGCTTACGGATGATTTGCAGGACATTTCCATGTCCCTTCGAATGGTGTCCGTATCCGGCGTCTTCCAGAAGATGAACCGTATCGTGCGTGACATGAAGCAGACATTGAACAAGGACGTGCGTCTCACCATCATCGGTGAGAACACGGAGGTTGACAAGACCATCGTGGACAGCATTTCCGACCCGATCATGCACATCGTTCGTAACTCCATGGACCATGGTATTGAAACGGACGTGCAGGATCGTATCAAGGCCGGGAAGAATCCGCAGGCCGAGATCATCCTTTCCGCCAAGCATACCGGAAGCGAGGTTATCATTTCCGTAACTGACGACGGACAAGGCATGGACACCAAGGCGATTCTTGCCAAGGCCGAGCGCAACGGCATCCTGACCAAGCCGGCGGAGGAGTACTCCAAGAAGGAAATCCTCGCCCTTTTGATGATGCCGGGCTTCTCTACCAACACGGAGGTAACCGAGTATTCAGGCCGCGGCGTCGGTCTGGACGTCGTAAAGAAGAACGTGGAAGCGGTCGGCGGTACCGTTACGATTGAAAGTGAATTTGGTCAGGGAAGCACCACCACCCTGAAGATTCCGCTTACGCTTGCCATCGCGGACGGAATGGAAATCGCCGTCGGCAATTCACTGTTTACGATTCCTTTGTCCAATATCCGTTCTTCGTTCAAGGCCACGAACGAGGACATCGTATATGATCCGTCCGGGCACGAGATGGTTCGCCGCATGGATGAGTTTTATCCCGTCGTGCGCGCCTACGAACTATACAACATACCGGATGCCCAGACAAATATCGATGACGGCATCCTGATGTGGGTAGAGGCAAACGACAAGGCTTACTGTCTGTTCGTTGACCGGCTGATTGGCGAGCACCAGGTAGTTGTAAAACCGCTGCCTGCCTATTTGCAGCAGTTCCATATTAAGGATTCGGGCATCAATGGATGTACGATTCTCGGTGACGGAAATATCAGCATTATCTTGGACGTGGCAAATGTCTACGCCGCCGCCCAGGGTATCTTTTAGAAGCATAAAGGAGGTAACATGAACATGTCAGAAAAAGTAATTGACCCGTCCTTGAACCCGGATGGCGCGGAAGCTCAGGATTATGAAAGTATTGAGAGGTTTCTCACTTTCAATTCGGACAACATCGTTTTTGGAGTAAGCACGAATCACGTAATCGAAATCATCACCAGTTACATGATTTGCACCCTTCCGATGGTTCCGGAATACATCAAGGGAATTATCAACCTCCGAGGCAACGTGATTCCCGTAATCGACATCCGCCTGCGCATGGGCAAGATGAGCGTTGAGCCTACAAACAGCACTTGCATTATCATTCTCACCATCAATGACACGGAAGTCGGCATCATCGTTGACTCCGTAAGGCAGGTTCTTGACATTGACAAGGAGACCATTTCT
>CATLEQ010000307.1 GCA_949915905.1 uncultured Lachnospiraceae bacterium
GGCGGGCCGGACAACATTGCTTGTACGGTCGAGAAGCCGACGCTGGAGAGCAGCAATGTGATGATGAAGCATAAGGCGATTCAACTGATTGCCGCGACCGGGGGACCGGGAGTCGTGACGGCGGTTCTTTCCTCGGGAAGAAGGGGCATCGGCGCGGGAGCGGGCAATCCGCCGGCACTGGTGGATGAGACCGCGGATATCCGCAAGGCGGCGCAGGACATTGTCAACGGATGTACGTTTGACAACAACCTGCCGTGTATCGCGGAAAAGGAAATCGTGGCGGTAGATTCCGTGGTGGATGAGCTGATGCACTACATGATAAGCGAGCAAGGGTGCTATCTGGCTTCGAAGGAGGAGCAGGATAAGCTGACGGCGGTCGTTTTAAAAGACGGACGGTTGAACCGCAAATGTGTCGGCAGGGATGCCAAGACTTTGCTTTCCATGATTGGCGTGACGGTGCCGGACAATATCCGCTGCATCACGTTCGAAGGACCGAAGGAGCATCCGTTGATTGCCACGGAGTTGATGATGCCGATTTTAGGCGTCGTTCGGGCGAAGGACTTTGATGACGCGGTGGAGCAGGCGGTGTGGCTGGAGCATGGCAATCGCCATTCCGCACATATCCACTCCAAAAACATAGACAATATCACGAAGTATGCAAAGGCAATCGATACGGCGATTTTGGTGAAAAACGGACCGTCGTATGCGGCAATTGGTTTCGGCGGCGAAGGCTTCTGTACCTTCACGATTGCCAGCCGTACCGGCGAGGGCCTGACGAGCGCGAGCACCTTCACGAAGAGAAGACGCTGCGTAATGACCGAAAGTTTATGCATACGGTAAGTAAGGGAGGAATATTAAAATGGAAATGAATTCAGCAAATGTGGAAGCTGTCGTAAAGCAAGTCTTAGAGCAGATGCTTGGTTCACAGACGGCGGCTCCGGCAGCGGCCAGGACGGAAAGCCAGGCGATTCCGAAGACGGCGAAGGTTGCCATGCTGACCGCATTGGAGCATTATGATATCAAGGAATTCCCGATACCGGAAGTCGGAGACGGAGACATTTTGGTCAAGGTAGAGGGATGCGGTGTCTGCGGAACGGACGCACACGAATTCAAGAGAGACCCGTTTGGCCTGATTCCGGTGGCCCTGGGACATGAGGGAACCGGAGAGATTGTCAAGATGGGTAAGAACGTGACGAAGGACAGTGCCGGAAAGCCGTTGAAGGTCGGCGACAAGGTAGTGACCTGCATGATTTTTAAAGACGATCCGGACATCGAGATGTTTGACTTAAACAAGAAGAACGTCGGAGGAGCGGATGTATACGGACTTTTGCCGGATGACGACATTCATCTGAACGGCTGGTTTTCCGAATACATACTGGTAAGGGAAGGCTCCACGATTTTCAATGTAAGCGACCTGGATTTGAAGTCCCGTATTTTGATTGAGCCATGCGCGGTGTTAATTCATGCGGTGGAGCGGGCGAAGACGACGGGGATTTTGAGATTTAACAGCCGCGTGGTCGTACAAGGCTGCGGACCGATAGGATTGATCTGTATCGCGGTTTTGCGCACGATGGGTATCGAAAATATCGTGGCGGTGGACGGCAACCAGCAGAGACTTGACTTTGCCAAGAAGATGGGCGCGGAAAGGTTCGTAAACTTCATGGAGCACAAAGGAATCGAGGCTCTTTCGGGCGCGGTAAAGGACGCGTTCGGCGGATATTTGGCAGATTTCGCGTTCCAGTGTACCGGTTCACCGGTCGCACATGCGAATATCTACAAGTTCATCCGTAACGGCGGAGGCCTTTGCGAACTTGGATTTTTCATCAATGGAGGAGACGCGACGATCAACCCGCACTTCGACATTTGTTCCAAGGAAATCACGACGGTCGGCTCCTGGGTATATACGCTGAGAGATTACGCGACCACCTTTGACTTCCTGAAGAGGGCCAAAGCAATCGGGCTTCCGATGGATGATTTGATTACGCATGAATTCCCGTTAGAGCAGATTAACGAGGCGCATGTGACGAACCTGAAGCAGGAAGGCTTAAAGATTGCCATCGTAAATAAGTAAGCGGCGGTGTGGCGTGTAGATTCGCCCACCAAATTCCCTTCAAAGGCGTGGCAAAGATGAGAAAGCAATCCCTGGAAGGAGAAATGTTATGGGAGAAGCGGTAGGCATGTTGGAGGTGTACGGGCTGGCGACCGCGTTTGCGGCGGCGGATGCCGGATGCAAGGCGGGAAACGTCAGGCTTGAGACCTTTGACAAAAATAAACCGGCAAATGCGGATGCATTGCCCGTACCGGTTATCGTGATGATTAAATTCCGCGGGGACGTCGCGGACGTGACGGCGGCCTTGGAGGCCGCGAGGACCAGGGCGAACGAGCTTGCGGGAGTCGTGACGGAATACGAGATTGCGAGACCGACCGAGGATACGGAAAAAATGTTGAAGCTGAGCGGATTGGATAAAGGAAAACCAAATAAAAAATATTTAAAAGAAGTTTAGGAGGATAAAGAAATGGCACAGTTAGCACTGGGAATGGTAGAGACAAGAGGACTTACGGCGGCGATTGAGGCGGCAGACGCGATGACGAAGGCGGCAGAGGTTACATTGGTAGGAACGGAAAAGATTGGTTCCGGTCTTGTAACGGTCATGGTACGCGGGGACGTAGGTGCCGTAAAGGCCGCAGTAGAGACGGGCGCGGACGCGGCAAGCAGACTTGGCGAGTTGGTGGCGACCCATGTCATCCCGAGACCGCACAACGACGTGGAGAAGATTCTTCCGACGATCTAAGGGGAGGTAATGCCTCATGGGACAGGCGTATGGATTTTTTGAAATTCCAAGTGTGACGGCGGCAGTGGTGGCAATCGACATTATGTGCAAGACCGCCGGTGTGGAGCTGGTCACATGGGAGAAAAAGCTTGGTGGAAGACTGGTGACGGTCATCGTCCGCGGCGACGTGTCCGCGGTGACGGAGGCCATAGAGGCCGCGGCGACGGGCGGGATTAAAAAGCCCGCCGCGTACGTGGTGATTCCAAACCCCCACGAAGAGATTCTCAAAATCATCAACAGCAGCAATAATAGAGTAAGTTAAAGGGAGGCAGTACCATGGCGGAAGAGAAAAAGCCGACGGGTCGGGGAAGGAAAAAGAATGTTCCCGAAGCGGCAGAGGCGGCAAAAAAGAGCACGGCTGCATCCACGAAAAAAGTAACGAAGGCTCAGGCAGCCAAGGCTCCGGCCAAAACCGTCCAGCGCATGAAGCAGAGCACGCAGAAAGCGGCACAAGCGGAGGCGATACAAAACGCGGAGACGGTAGAGACCGTGATAAAGACAGAGCAGACAGAAACTATAAAACAAATCCCAAAGGAGGAAAAAAGAATGTCACAGGAAGCATTAGGAATGGTTGAAACAAGAGGTTTGGTAGCATCAATTGAGGCGGCAGATACCATGCTCAAGGCAGCAAACGTTGTTTTGGTAGGAACGGAGAAGATTGGTTCCGGTCTTGTAACGGTCATGGTACGCGGAGACGTAGGCGCGGTAAAATCAGCAGTAGAGTCCGGCGCGGAGGCTGCAGGCAGACTTGGCGAGTTGGTAGCGACGCATGTCATTCCGAGGCCTCATACGGATGTGGAGAAGATTCTTCCGGCAATTGACTGAGAGATAGTAGGAGACGCCAAACAATTTGACGTTTCCTATTAGAAGGGGACATATGGTCCACTTGCGCGGGCGGGGATTGGCCGCCCGCGGGAAAGTAAGGAGAATCATCATGGAAAATAAAGACATTGCAATGATTACCAAACTGGTATTGGAAACAATTGAAAAGCAAAAAGGTTCCGAAAGCGGCGGTTACATGGTTCCGGTCGGCGTGTCGGCAAGGCACATCCACTTAACGCAGGAGCATGTAGAGGCCTTGTTTGGAGAAGGTTACCAGCTCACGAAGAAAAAGGAATTGATGGGCGGGCAATATGCATCCAACGAGACCGTGACAATCGTGGGAATCAAGTTGCGTGCCATTGAAAATGTCAGGATATTGGGGCCGGTCAGGAGCAAGTCACAGGTGGAGGTTTCCGCGACGGATGCCATTCGCCTTGGTGTAAAGGCTCCGATTCGGGAGTCGGGCAACATTGCCGGTTCGGCTCCGATTGCGGTGGTGGGTCCAAAAGGTGTCATCTATTTGAAAGAAGGATGCATCATTGCCAAGAGACATATCCACATGGCGCCGAAGGACGCGATGGCTGCCGGCGTGCATAATGGCGACATTGTGTCCGTGAAAGCGGACAACGAGCGCGGAACAGTATTTAACAACGTATTGATTCGCGTGGATGACAGTTTTACGCTGGAGATGCATATTGACACTGACGAGGCAAACGCGGCAAAAATCGCGACGGGAGATACCGTGAGAATCATGCCGCGTTAGGAGGATGCAATGCTGATAGGAAAAGTGACAGGAAGCGTTGTTTCGACACGCAAAAGCGACAACCTGGTCGGCAATAAATTCATGATCGTGGACGTGCTGGAACACATGCAAAACGGTGCGAAGCAGATTATCGCGATTGACAAAATCGGTGCCGGAATCGGGGAATACGTGCTGGTGGCGCAAGGTAGCGCGGCCAGAATCGGAACCGGCATGAAGGACGCACCGATTGATGCCGCAATTGTTGGAATTATTGACGACGGGACGGGACTGGAGTAAAAGATTATGGACATGAAAGAATTAAGCCAAATCATGCAGCAGAGTGGAATCGTTGGTGCCGGCGGTGCCG
>CATLEQ010000308.1 GCA_949915905.1 uncultured Lachnospiraceae bacterium
TCTGCACATTTACTGTGCAGACCGTGTGAAAACGCGAAAAGAAAAGAGGCGTTAGAGTGAAACCGATAACATATGTGAAACTGGCAAAATACGGATATATCATAACTTCCGTCATACTCATCATTATTGGCATATGGCTGTTGTTCAATCCGGGTCTTAGTATAGATTTTGCATACTACATGTTGGGCGGGATGTCGATTGCTTATGGCGTGATTCGCATCGTGGGGTATTGTTCGCGTGATTTGTACCGGTTGGCATTCCAGTACGATTTGGCCTTTGGAATTTTGATGATTGCGCTTGGTGTCGTGATGATATTTCAGACGTGGGGGATTCAGGAGCAGGCGCATACGATTTATGGGACGTTGCTTCTCACCGACAGCCTTTACAAGGTGCAGGTGGCCATTGACTCCAGACGCTTTGGCATCGAGCGGTGGTATCTGATTTTTGGGCTGGCCGTCGTCACGGGTGCATGTGGAATGCTCCTGATCATATGGTTGCCGCTTGAGGTGCGCACGACCATGATTCTTTTGGGACTGGCCTCCTTGTTTGAAGGCGCGTTGTGCCTTGACGTGGCGATGTCGGTGATTAAGATTGCGCAGCACCAACGTTTTGACACGGAGAGATAAGGAACTTTCCATACAGTTCCTAACTACAAAGGAGTGGAAAATATGCCGTCGTTTACACAGACAGCCATCAAACAATCCTTTTTGAAACTATTGGAGCAATATCCGCTTTCCAAAATTACGGTGAAAATGATCGTGTTGGATTGCGGCATCAACCGAAATACGTTTTATTATCATTTCGAGGATATTCCGATGTTGCTGGAAAAGGTAATCGAAGACGAGATTAACGCTATTGCTGATCAGCTTCCGGAAAATTATTCCCTGATTGAAGGCGCACAGACGTTGTTGTCCTATCTGGTAGAAAACAAAAGGAAAGTGGGGCATATCTGGAATTCCTCGACAAGGGAATTTTATGAAATGCACCTGATGAAGATTTGTGATTATATTTCTCGAAGATTTATCAAGAGGTTAGGCGTGGAAACGGCAAAGGGGGAGACGGAAGCGTTATATGCCGATCTTTTGAAATATGAACTGTTCGGCCTGATTATTGACTGGATTAACCATGATATGTCGTTTGACATCGTGGAACGTGCGAACCAAATGGGAGCACTTTTGAATGACAAGTTTGAATTTGAAATAAAATGATGATACAAGGGTTTCCTATGATATGAAAAAGCGGGATCCATTAGGAGCCCGCTTCCTTGTTTTTAAAACGATATTCCTTTGGGGTTACGCCGTATCGTTTCTTGAATAATTTATAAAAATGTGTCCTATTTGAGAATTGCAGTTTGGTGGCGATTTCTCCGATGGTCCGGTCGCTGTGAATCAATTCATCGGCGGCTTTTTTCATGCAGAAATTCATGGAATAATCAAAAAGGCACAGCCCGGTAAACTTGTTGATGATGCGGTTGATGTAGTCCCCGCTGTAGTTGAGCTGCCGCGCGAGCTCGCTGCGGGTGATGCGGCCGTTTTTTTATTAAATAAGGTGGCTGATGCGGGCAAAAATCAAGATGTCTGAGTTTTCCTCCAGGAGGATTTTGCTGCAATGAAAATACTCCGGGTTGGAAAGGCTGGCAATCAGGAAGGAAAACAGTCCCTTGATCTGGTGCGTCGCCCCGAAAGTCGGATGTAACATGACTTCCATGATGGACGTGTTGATGTTATGCAGCATTTGCACGCTGGTCTGGTTCCCGAGAGAGGGAATGAAGTCCAGGTACGCCTTGGAGCCGGGATTTTTTATGTCGTCCATGATAAAATGATAAAAGTCGCTGTCTAAAATTTCTTTTTCCTGCGGAAAGTCCGCTACCGAACAATGATCAAACAATTCTCTGATAAAGTCCACGGAAAAACCGATGAAAAGAATTTTCGCCTTGCCGGTATAATTTTCCAGGTGATACAAGCTGCGGTTAATCAGGCAGCAGGAGCCCGGCGTATAGAAATACTCCTTGTCCTCAATCATCTGGCTGACCGTCCCTTCCAATACGACGAGCAATTCAAAGTAATCGTGAAGATGCAGGTTTTTCGCGTTGTATTGTTTGTGATGGATTAAAAGCGTCTGCTGATAATGACAGTCGTGCTGTCCGGAGAGCGTGGTAATGTTCAAAAGGTCCTGGCCGGTGCCTCCGCTGCAGGAAATAAAGGTAATTTGGAACGGGACCTTGATTTGATAAACGCTGAGGTTATCCTCGCTCATTTCTATGCGGATGGAATTGTCACTGCTGACCGCCGGGGCTGACATGTGGACGTTTTCACATCCCAGCCAATCTATTTTTTGAGATTTCATGTTGCACCTCCATAAGACGATGTTTGTAGATTCCCATATTTGTTATAAATTATAACACGATTGTCGCTTGATGTCATTGTAAATTCTCTTTTTCTAAAATATAATTAATCCATGAAGTTAAGATGTCAGATGCGCAAAAGACAGAGAAATCCATGGTGGGTGTTTATGATGAGGAGGTAAAGGGATTTGATAGATGATACAATTTTAGGAGTTGACCTGGGATGGGTGTCACAGCTTGAGTCCATCGGGTACCGGTGGGTGGATGGCGGGGAAAGGCCAACCGACCCGATTGAGGAGGCAAAAAAGCTGGGGGCGAACACGGTGCGTCTGCGAGTGTTCGTAAACCCACCCGAGTATGGTTTCTGGGTAAAGCCTTCCAAAGAGTTTCGCGGGCATGAAATCAAGGGCGGCCTTGTAATGCTGGGGTTTTGCGACAAGGACGGCGTAGTGGGGATGGCAAGGCGGGTCAAGAAAAATGGCATGCGGCTGATGATTGACTTCCATTACAGTGACCATTTCGCAGATCCGATGTTTCAGGACGTTCCTGATGCGTGGACGGATTTGGACATGGCGGAAAAGGTGGCCTTCCACACGAGAGAGGTGCTGACGGCGTTGAAAGACGCGGGAGCGGTTCCGGAATATGTCCAGGTGGGAAATGAAGTAAATACCGGGATTTTGCTTCCGGCAGGAAGTCGGCGGGAACATCCCGAGGAGTTGGTTCGATTTTTGAATGCCGGTTACGATGCCGTGAAAGAAGTGTGTCCGCAGACGTGCGTGGTTACCCATGTCGGCATGGGACATATTTGGGAACAGGTAAAGGCGTTCTTTGACGTGTTTTTCCGTCATGAAGGGAAGACCGACATGATAGGGCTTTCCTATTATCCGGCATGGTTTCAGGAGAAACACGATCCGGAGACGTTTTTGAACATGTTGAACCAGGTCTGGGGGGTATACCGAAAGCCTGTCGTGCTCAGTGAAATCGGTGGGCGTGACGACGAGGAGGAGGAAACCTACCGTTTACTTTCGGACACGCTCGCCTTGGTGGAACGCTCGGATGGCAAGTTCCTAAAGGGAATGATATACTGGGAGCCGGAAACGAACAAGGAGGTCATGCCGGATAGGTATCCGCTTGGGGCGGCAAGGCTTAAGGGAAAGAAGACGCTGCAGTACACGAAGGCTCTTGCGGCCTATGGTGATTATGTGGAAACAAGGAGGAAGTAATAAAATGAAAAAGCGAATGATTGCATTATCCATGATGGTGATTTTGGTAGTGGGAGCGTTGGCCGGTTGCACGGGCGGCGGTTCTGGTGATGACGAAAAGAAAGGTGACGCGACGAACGTGGAAAACGAAGCGGGAGACGCGAACGAGGGAGATGCGGGCAAGGAAGATGTAGGATCGGGCAAATTGACCGTATGGTGCTGGGATCCGACGTTTAACATCAACGCGATGAACGCGGCGGCGGAAATTTACAAGAAGGATCATCCCCAGTTCGAGCTGGAAGTCACGGAAATATCTTCCGGGGACATCATCCAGAAGCTTGCCACTTCGACTTCTGCCGGAAATACGGCCGATGTCTTGCCGGACGTCATTTTGTTTGATGATTCCCTTGTGGCGCAGGAAGTCGTGTCTTATCCGGAAGTATTTATGGATTTGACCGATGCGGGAATCGATTTTTCCGAGTTTTCCGAAGGAAAGGTGGCATGCTCCGTCGTGGACGGCAAAAACTACGGGATTCCGTTTGATTCCGGCGCGGCCATCGCGGCATATCGCACGGACGTTTTGAAGGACGCGGGATATACCATTGATGATTTCACGGACATTACATGGAGCGAGTGGATTAAAAAGGCGAAGGTCGTGAAGGAAAAGACGGGAAAGGCGTTGATAAACGGGCAGTCATCTTATAACCAGGTCACGGTCATGCTGAAATCCTGCGGAGGTTCTTTCTTTGACGAGGACGGAAATCTTGACATTGCGGGAAATAAGAAGATAAAGAGAGTTTGCGAACTGTATTTGGAGATGCTGGAAGCCGGTGTCTATCAGGAAGAGGTAGGCTGGGATACTTATATCGGAAACATCAACAACGGCAATGTTGCCGGCGCGATGAACGGGTGCTGGATTATGTCGAGCATTCAGGCGGCAGAGGATCAGTCGGGGCTTTGGGCGATTACCAACGTGCCGAGCGTGGACGGCGTGGACGACGCGACCAATTATTCCAGCCAGGGCGGTTCCACGTGGACGATCACGAATGAGTGTAAAAATGTCGACCTGGCGATTGACTTCTTTAACACGACGTTTGCCGGGAGCAAGGAGTTGTATGACAATATTCTTCCAAGCGGCGCGATTGCCACGTGGATTCCGGCGGGAGAGTCGGAGGCTTATTCGCAGGAGGTGGAATTCTA
>CATLEQ010000309.1 GCA_949915905.1 uncultured Lachnospiraceae bacterium
GAGATCGTGAAGAACAAGATGGTTCGATTCACCTTCTCGCCCGTTTCGTCGCTGCTGCGGTTGCGTCTGTATCTGTCGGCACAGACGGATGCGAGCATCCGCGAAGCCTATATCAAGCAGGTGATCTCAAGAAAATGATAATCTTGTTGGACGAGATGGACATGATGCCCTCGCTGATTGCCGCCGGGATTCCCGAATATGCCATGACGAACGACATCGCGGAGGAGGCGGAAATCAAAAACAAGATGATGCCGCTGGTGCACGCGCTGTTCACCAAAATTTTCATAAAGGATTTCAGTGTAATGCTCTTATAGCAGATGGAAAGAATCACGCAATAGAGCACGCAGATGCCCGCGCCTTCCGTGGCAGTGAAGATACCGCTGACGATGCCGCCGATTACAATCACGATGAGCAAAAGGCTCGGCAATGCTTCCAGCGTCACTTTCAGCGCTTCCTTCCCCGAAACCTTGCCAGTGGTTGGATACTTGCGCTTCTTCGCATAAATGAAGGCCACGACCATCGTGCCAACGCCCATCAAGATTCCCGGAACGTAGCCGGCCATGAACAGCGTGGAAATGGACACGCCGCCCGCCACCGTCGAGTACACGATAAACGCACTCGTCGGCGGTATTAAAAGTCCCGTCGGTGCGGACGCGATATTTACCGCCGTGGCAAACGCCGGCTCATAGCCCTCGTCCTTCTGAATCGGATAAATACAGCCGCCCATCGCGGATGCCGCGGCCACCGAAGAGCCGGACAATGCGCCAAACAGCATGTTGCCGACGACATTGGCCTGCGCGAGCGACCCGGGGATGCGTCCCACGAACAGTTTCGCAAAATTAACCAGGCGACGGGCGATTCCGCCGTTGTTCATGATATTGCCTGCCAGAATGAAAAGCGGAATTGCCAGCAGTGAAAAGCTTTCCACGCCGCTGTTCATTTTTTGCATCGTGATGAACGTAATCTGGTCCCAGGTGAGGGACGACATCGCGGTCACGATGGACGCGACTACGATACTGACTGAAATCGGACAACTTAAAAACAGCAGAAGCCCAAAAACGGCAAACAAAATAATGGTTGTAAGTACGATATTACTCATTCCTCATTCCCTCCTTCAATCGTAATTCCGGTAACGTCCTCATACAAGTTGATAATCTGCGCCACGATGATGAATATGCCGGAAATCGGCGCCATCGCGTACACAAGGCTTCTCGGAATTCCCAAGAGAGCCGAATATACCTTCTGCGCGCTCATGACCAGCTTAAAACCGCCAACCGTCATGACGAAAATGGCAAAGGCCAAAATCAATACGTCAATGGCAATCATCAACACCCTTTGTCCCGCCGGGCTTAACTTGTTGCGCACCAACACGAGGCACATGTGTTGCCTGGTAAGGAACGCATAGGCCGCTCCGATAAATCCCGTCCAAATCAGCGAATAGCGCACCAATTCCTCCGTAAAAGCCGCCGGATTGCTTAAAACGTAACGGGTAAACACCTGATACAACACCAGCAATGTCATGATGGACAAAAGGATTGTCACCATGCCGGCCAAAATCTTTGCAAGCACCTTTTTGACGGTCGTTAATATTTCTTTCATAATGAACCTCCCTCTCACTCTACAGAATCAATGATGTCAAGCAACTCTTGAACACCCGGATACTCTTTGCAATATTCCTCCACCATGCCGCTCGTCGCCTCGCGAAACGCCTCTTTGTCCACGTCATCTACAAACTCCACGTTCATCTGCGTGGACGCTTCCTCGATGGCCTCCTCAATCGCCGCGTCCCAGGCGATTTTATGGCTCTCGGTCGACGCGTATGCCGCCTCCAGTATAATTTGCTGGTCTTCGGGACTGATGGTATTCCACACTTTCGCGCTCATCACCATGACGTCGGGAATCATCGCGTGCTGGTCAGTCGAATATACTTTACAGATTTCCCCGTGCTTGCCGGTCGTCAGAGCCGTCTCATTGTTCTCCGTCCCGTCGATGATGCCCGTCTGCAGTGAAGTGTACACGTCGCCATAGGACATGGCGACCGGAATTCCACCCAACGCCTGCAACATGTCCGTCTGTGACTTCATGTCCTGCACGCGGATTTTCAGGCCCTTCAAATCCTCCGGCGTGCGAATCGCCCGATCCTTCGTATAAAAGGAGCGCGCACCCGACGTGTAGTAAGTCAATGTCACAAACCCGTCCTCCTCGGAAGATAAGAAGAAATCCCGCATCTCATCCGAATCCATCACATGATAGAAGTCCTCGGTATCGTCGAAAATATACGGCAGGCCAAACGTGTGGTAAGACTCGTTGTACGTCGCAAGTCCCGGAGCCGACACCTTCGTCATGGAAATGACACCCGCCATCAACTGTTCCATGTTCTCGTTCTCCGAACCAAGCTGCCCGTTCGGGAATATCTGAATCTTGATTCTTCCGTCCGTATCTTTCTCTACCTTCTCGGCAAATTCCACCATGGCGATATGCACCGTGTGCGTCTCGCTCAACCCATGCGCCAGGGTCAGCACCAACGGCTCCTCGGCCGTCGCGCTTTCACTGTCCTTCGCGCCCCCTTGCGCGCATCCGGCCAATGAGGCCATTAAAAGCCCCACCGAAGCCAAAATCGCTATCATTTTTTTCATCTCTCCAAACCTCGCTTTCTTTTACATTCCAATCAAGTCAAACTGCTCAAACGACACCAGCACCTGGTAATCCTTCTTTGGATTTGCGTACTTGATTTGCACGGATTTGAGCCTCTGGCTGTAATACCATCCACACGTACACTCCTCGAACTTGCGCCGATGCAAGAAGTGTGGTATCTCTTTCCCATCCACGCTCACCCAATACGGAGCCTTTTCCCGGTGAATCATGTCCACGTACATCTCTTCCACCGCCGTCTCGTAATTCCCTTCCTGCCTGAAGTCCAAGTACGTGCGCTCGCCGGCCGTCATCGTGACGTGGGTCTTTAAGAATTTCCCATCCTCATACTCCATGGAAACCCCGTCATCCTCGTACAGCGTAAACGTGTTGTCCGCATCTGCCGCGCAAAGAAGCTTGATGCCCGTCGCCTGCTGCGTCGCCAGGTTGTTCATCCTGTTCAACGCCATTGGAATGATTGCCCCGCTTCTTACAAACAGCGGAATGCTGCTAATCGTCACCGGGATTTCAATCGTCTGGCCTCCCTCGTATTTTTCCCTCGTGTAAAAGTCATAGAAGTCAGCCCCTTCGGGAAGGTAAACCTCGCGCGTCGTCGCACCCTTCTCCACGACATTTGCCACCAACAAGGAATCCCCGAACATGAAGTCCACGCCCTCCTCGTAGCACTTCGGGTCATTTTGGAACGCGCTGCACATTGCCTCCATGATAGGCAGCCCTTTTTCATGGGCACGAGCCACCAGGGAATACAAATACGGACTTAACTGATAACGAAACTCTATCGCATGACGAACGTCATCTTTTAGGTCACTGTACATCCACGGTTCCGTCACCGTGTTGTCCGTGTTCGTGGAGTGGATGGAAAAACGCGGCTGGAAAATCCCGTTCTGAATCCATCTAAGAAATAGCTCTCCCTCCGGCGCCGGACCGTAAAATCCCCCGATGTCGCAGCCCTGGTTGGCCACGCCGCAAAGTCCCATGCCGAGAATCGTGGCAATGTTGTACTTCAGGGAATCCCAGCAGGTCAAATTGTCGCCCGCCCAGGTCTGCGCGTAACGCTGAATTCCGCAATGGCCGGATCGGCAGACGATGTAGGGTCTCGTATTCTCAAACGTCTCATGAACCGCCTCTTCCGTGATATGGCACATGATGTTGGACATCACGGATTTGAGCTGTCCAATCGTGCCGCCCTTGCCCTCGAAACACACGCGGCAGTCTTTGTCCACAAGACTGTCATACTCGCAGTTATCGTTCCACACGGAACTCGTGCCGTAGTCAAGCACGTGCTCTTTTAAAAGTGCCTTCCAATTTTCGCGCGTCTCCTTGTTCGTATAATCGACGAACACGCCCTTGCCGCCCCACCAGGTTCCCACGCCCGGCTCGTCGCCATCACTGGATTTCACGAACATGTCTTTTGCTTTCATTTCCTCCAGCATCGGGTGAAGCAGGAGGATTCCCGGCTTCACGTTCGGGGTCACGGTGATGCCGCGCTCTTTCATCTGTTTAAAGAAATCCTTCGGGTCTTTAAACCGCTTTTTGTTCCACGTAAATACGCAGCGTTTGATTCCCTCCTCGCTCTCCACGGTGCAATAGCCGGACGAAAGCTGGAACCCGTCTACCGGAATCCGCTCTTCCTTTGTCGTGTCGATAAACTCCACGATAGCGTCGTCACAATCGGCCGCAAGCTCCGGATAATACATCGACGACCCGAGATAGCCTAAAGCGGTTCGCGGCAAGAGGACGGACTTCCCGGTCAAATCCGTGTAGCGCTCCACCACCTCGCGCACGCCAGGCCCGGCAATTAGAAATAAGTCCACGTCCCCGCCGTCCGTGCGGTAACGGCTGTGCATCTTCCAATAGTTGCTCTTCTCACGCCCCATGTCGAAGTCACATTCCCACGTATTGTGATAAAAATACCCGACCGCCTTCTTCGTCGTACGATTCAACTTGATGTAGAATGGAATGTGTTTGTACAAAGAATCCGTCTCCTTCGGGTTATACCCCATGGCGTCCTTCGGGCTCATGTTCATGAACTTTAACGCCTTGTTGAACTCGCCCGACTTCTCGCCAAAACCATAG
>CATLEQ010000310.1 GCA_949915905.1 uncultured Lachnospiraceae bacterium
GTTTACAAACCGAACCCACTTTTATAAAGTTTTTCAGAGGACATTTCAGGCCTCTCCCTCTGAATATCGTAAAAAACATGTCCAACATAATATACATATGGATAAATTATCTCTTGACAAATGAAATGATTCCGATATAATATAGTTGCTTGCTCGGAGGGCGAATCATTCAAAGCAGAAATGATGAGCTGGATAAGGCTTCAGGCTGAAATACCTGGATTTCTTATTCAGTTCTTTTTATTTTTGCATACTATATGCCTGGCACATATAGCGGCACGTTCATTTTGCAAAATTATAATTAACATGAAGCATTTGCATTCCGGGCCGTCACTAATATATTAATTTGAAATCAGGAGACTGAAAATGGATTTTTTAAAAGACAAAATCAAACCAATGTATCTAAAATATCTGTGTGCCGCCTTTGGAAGTTCGTTCATCACTTCAATCTACGGCATCGTGGACATGGCTATCGTTGGACAATACCATGGGGCACAAGGGACGGCGGCCATGGCAGTCATAGCGCCTATATGGAACCTGATCTACAGCCTGGGGCTTCTGATGGGGATCGGCGGTTCCATTTTATTCAGCACACTGCGCGGACAATACGGAAAAAACAACCAAAACTCCAACGAATTTTTTACCGCCGCATTAACTGGTGCCGCTGCACTGGCTCTTATCACGTGGCTTGGCATAATTTTTTTTGATAAAGAGCTCTTGCTGTTTTTCGGCGCTGAGGAAACACTGCTCCCTCTGGCAAGGAGATATGTATTCCCGGTTAAATTTGCCGTCCCGTCATTTCTGTTCACACAAGTATTGACAGCTTTTCTGCGTAATGACGGCAATCCCGGACTCGCCACAAAAGCAGTCTTATTCGGCGGTATATTTAATGTCGCCGGGGATTACTTTTTTGTTTTCACGCTGGATATGGGAATTATGGGAGCCGGACTGGCGACAGTTATCGGTTCCGTATTATCCCTTTTTATTATGCTGTCTCATTTTGCCGGGAAAAAGAATAGCCTTCACCTGACCAAACCAACCGCACTTTTACAAAAATGGAAACAAATCACCATTACCAGCTTTTCTTCTTTTTTTATTGATGTTGCAATGGGAATTCTGACAATACTGTTTAACCGCCAGATTTTGAAATATCTTGGAACAGACGCACTGGCTGTATATGGCATCATCATCAATATCAGCACCTTCGTACAGTGCTGCGCATACAGTATCGGCCAGGCGTCACAGCCAATCATTTCCATGAATTTCGGGGCGGGATACGGAAACCGTATACGAACCCTTTTACGGTATACTCTCTGCACGGCAGCAATATTCGGCATATTCTGGATAGGAATCAGTTTATTGGTGCCAAACCTGTATGTCCGTATTTTCATGTCACCGAACAACCATATTTTGGAAATTGCACCAGCAATTATCCGAGCATACAGTCTGTCTTTTTTATTGTTGCCGCTTAATATTTTCTCTACTTACTATTTCCAGGCATTAATGAAACCTCTTGCCGCTTTTATTGTATCCGTTTCCAGAGGCACCCTGATAAGCGGCATCCTGATCTATTTACTGCCTGCATTTCTGGGCGGGGAAAGCATTTGGTTTGCAATGCCCATTACAGAACTTATTGTTGCCGCCTATGCGGGCATGGAAATATACCTATGCACAAAAAAACTTCCACATGAAAAAGAACGGCCTTAAACCGCCTTTTGCATCACCCACTTCATCCCCTCGAGTACCTCTTCCTTCGAATAATTATTTTGCAGCAAAAACGCCTCCTCTTTCTCGCTCAAATACTGATAAAACAAGGCTGCGGCGGCCACCTCGTCCTGATTTGCATAATCCATGCCGTCCAGCAAAAGGTTCTCCGCCTCATTGATGTCGCCCTTGTCAACCATGGCCAGCAAATCTTGCAGATCCTTCCCGGAAACCTCGTACTTGTTTTCCAGTTCCAACTCGACCGAGACAAATTTCCTGCCCAATAATAGGGAAAATAACACGCTGACCATCTCCTTGATGATACGCATGATGTAATCCTTCTCGTCCTCGAAATTCATATCAAAACACCTCCATCCCAGCGTTCTTCATCTCCGCAATTCCCCTTATCCTAGCAATCTTCTTAGCAGCTGCTCCCGATTATTGATAAACATTTCCATCACTTGGTAGCTGTCCGTCTCCTCGTACTCGCACGGATGAATACGTCCGTCATCGAAATTCAATATCTCCGCCCTCGGAAGCCCCAAAAGAATCGGGGAATGCGTGGCAATGAAAAACTGTGACTCTTCCATGGCGCAATCGTAAATCGCCATCAGAAGCGTCAACTGCCTCTGCGGGGACAAGGCCGCCTCCGGCTCATCCAAAAAATAGAGGCCGTTTGGCTTTAACTGCCGCTGCGCCACCGCCAAAAAGCTCTCCCCGTGCGACTTCTCGTGATATTTCTGTGACGGATGATCGATGTCCGAATACTCCTCCTCCATCGTGGCCACATTATAAAAGCTTTCCGCACGTAAAAAATATCCCCAGCCGGCCGTCCGATATCCTTTGTTCACCCGCATGGCAGAACAAAGCTCCGAGTGGGAATCATACGTTGAAAAACTATAATTTTTCGTGCCGCCCTCCGGGTTGAAGCCCGAGGCAATGGCAAGCGCTTCCAACAAGGTGGACTTCCCGCTGCCGTTCTCCCCGACGAAAAACGTGACAGAATTTGAAAACGCGAGGTAGTCCAACTGCCGAATCGCCTCGATTTCACGCAAATAACTGCCTCGTCCTATCTTGTCCCAGTTAATCGACACGCTTTGAATAAACTGCTGGTTCATATCCTCCCCACTCCTTTTCCCACTACCCATGTTGCAGTTCAGCCAGGGCTGAACTATAACCTGCCCACCACTTTAAATTTCCATCAAGTCAAACATCGAGCACCCCAGAACCTTGGAAAGTGCCAGCAACTGTATCGCCTGCGTTTTGTTGATGTCCCTGCGCCTCTGCTCAAACAATTGAATCTGCCTTACCGCGACCCCCGACTCACGGGCGAGCGCGGCCTGCGTAAGC
Source organism: uncultured Lachnospiraceae bacterium (assembly GCA_949915905.1). GTDB lineage: Bacteria > Bacillota > Clostridia > Lachnospirales > Lachnospiraceae > Schaedlerella. The sequence continues at coordinate 3,052 of CATLEQ010000310.1, forward strand.
CCGCTCCGTTTGCGAAAACGTTTCAAATTCGTCTCCTGATAATATTGCCGATACCGTGCCTCCAGCACTTCCACCGCTTTTGCCACGTCCGCCTCATGCAATACGGGATACAAGTCACACAAATCCTCCATCGTAATTGCCCGATGGATCTTCTGAAATGACCTCGCGGTATACCATTGATAATAGGCCAATATCCATCCGCTCCAATATTCCGGCGATTTGTCCAGATACATGACATCTTCCTGCTCCACGGCGGGAAGTCCGCTTTCCAAGATGACTTTCTTAAACAACTCACAGCCGGTGCATCCCGCCACATAAAGCGGATTTCCCTCGCCAAACTGCTTTGAAATCGAAGAAATAAGAAAATGTACGAAATACTCGTCTGGCTTCATTTCACAAGTATTCACGGCAAAATCCATCATGTCGCCCAGAATTCGCTGCGCCGAACCCAAATACAATTCATCGTAAGCGCGGATCGTCATTTTCCATCCCCTCCCTCATGATATCCAAAATATATATTTCATTTAACACCGAATTTTCCCCGCGAAATTGCCGGTATTCCCTTCTGGCCTCGCGGTCACGCAATTTCTTCTTGTCATAATAAATTTCTGCACCTGCCTCTTTACTGCCCATGAAGCGTATGCGCTCAAAGGCATTTCGACTTTATAGGAAGCCCTTCGTGTCCAAGCACGCGCAACTTCCTATCCTTTTTCGCATGACGACGATGTCATAGCTTTCCGTCTTTGTGACCGTCTCAGTCGGCACAAAACCTTTTTTCAGCCAGAAATGCTTTGGCTGTTCATTTCCTTGTACATACCCCAGTCTGACATACGAAAAATTTTCTTTTAGTGCCGCGCAAATTTCAGATAAATCATCCAAAAGGCTTACCTCATATGTACTTGATAACGATTGTATTTCTATGGCCGCCTTTTCACACCTCACATTTTTACTCACCTTACACTCACGCGCCTCATTGCAAACTTAGGAACTGTCGCGATATTTGACACATTTTATTTCGTGACAGTTCCTTACTGCCGGACAAAGTGTGTCATCGGATAAAATGCGTCCAGAGATGTTCTTCCTTCTCCGGCAGTCCATATTTTTCTTTTCCTAACGCGATGCTCTTCATCAAGAACGTCATGTTCTTCGCCAGCGTCCGCATCGTCTGTAATCCTTCCGCGTCGCCCTCGGCCTCGCCTTTTCCCCTGCCGTGCACGCTGTTCCAATACTGACTGGAGGCCACCGGCATGCCGCTAATAGTGAAGAACTTGTTCAACTCGTCAAAGGTCGCGGACAGACCGCCCCTTCTCGCCACCACGACGCTCGCTCCCACCTTCATGGTTCTGTCAAAATGTGTGCTGTAAAACAATCGGGTCAAAAAGGCAACCAGCGTGGCATTTGCCGACGCATAATAAACCGGACTTCCGACCACCAGGCCGTCACATTCCTCAAACTTGGGCGCGACTTCATTTACGATGTCGTCAAATACACACTTTCCCTTATTGGCACACTGGCCGCAGGCGATACATCCGCGAATGTCCTTGTTTCCCACCTGGATGGTCTCGACCTCCACGCCTTCCGCCAAAAACACCTTCTCCATCTCCTTCAAGGCAATCGAGGTGTTGCCGCCCACGCGCGGGCTTCCGTTAATCATTAAAACTTTCATTACTAAA
>CATLEQ010000311.1 GCA_949915905.1 uncultured Lachnospiraceae bacterium
GATCCGCCGATTGAGAAGATTTCCGAGGGCGTGAGGGTCATGCTACAATATAAGCCGGATGCAATCGTGGCAGTTGGCGGAGGTTCCGCGATTGATTCCTCGAAGTCCATCCGTGAGTTTGCCTTGCGTGTGGAAAACTATGGGGAGGTCGGTCTGATCGCGATTCCCACGACGAGCGGGACAGGGTCGGAGGTCACTTCGTTCGCGGTCGTTTCCGAGCCGAAGGAGCAGTTGAAATATCCGCTCGTGTCACCGGATTTGACGCCGGACGAGGCCATTTTGGACGCGGAGCTGGTAAAGAGCGTGCCCCCGGCCGTGACGGCGGACACCGGCATGGACGTGTTCACCCATGCGTTGGAGGCCTGCGTAAGCATTGACCGTAATGACTTCGCGACGGCACTGGCGGAGAAGGCCATCGAGCTGTGCGGCGTATTTCTATTGAGGGCGTACCTTGACGGCAACGACACGCACGCCAGGCAGAAGATGCACTCGGCCTCTTGTCTGGCGGGATTGGCATTTAACTCGGCTTCGTTGGGATTAAACCACGGGATGGCGCACCAGTTGGGGGCGACGTTCCACATTCCGCACGGGCGGGCGAACGCGATGCTTTTGCCGCACATCATCGAGTACAACAGCGATATTAACAAGCACAGCAAGAGCCGCAGCGAATATTTGCCGGCGGTGAAACGCTATGCCACCGTCGCGCAGATACTCGGGCTTAGCAGCTACAACGAAATCATGACCGTGCGTTCGCTGGTGAACTGGGTGCAGTTCATGCTGAAAGAGATGGACATCCCGCTGTCGATTTCCCAGATGGGGACGATTTCCGAGGAGGAATATTTCGGGGCCATCGACCGCATGGCTGACGCCGCGCTTTTAGACGCTTGTACGGAGACGAATCCGCGTGTGCCGCGCAAGGTGGAGGTCGTGCAGATTTATAAAGACTTATGGTGACAAGTGCGCCGGGGAGGGTTACATCGGGATGCGGATTTCCACTTCCGTTCCCTCTCCCGGCGTGCTCTTGTATTTTAATCCATACTCGGTGCCGTAAAACAACTGCAGCCGCCGGTGCGTGTTGTACACGGCAATCTGGCTTCCGTTTCCCCGGGCGGGCAATTGGTTTTCATCCAGCAGATGGGTTAAAATCTCTTCGGAAATCCCCACGCCGTCGTCGGAAATTAAAAGGACGATGGATTGTTCGTCAATCCATCCGGTCAAGACGATGGTTCCGTGTTTTTCCTCTTTTTCCAAAATTCCGTGTTGGATGGAATTTTCCACGATGGGCTGGAAGGTCAGCTTCGGAATCGAATATTCCATCAGCATGTCGGGAACGTCGACAATGAAATCAATCATGTCATGAAAGCGCATATTTTGCAAATCCACGTAAATCGACACGTGTTCCAATTCGTCGGCGATGGTGCTTAAACTTTGTTTGCGGCTGAGCGTCAGCTTGTAGAAGCGGGAAAGCTTCTGCACGACCGTCGTGACTTCGTTTGTGCGTCCCTGCTGCGCCAGCCAGTTGATCATGTCCATCGTGTTGTACAAAAAGTGCGGGTTCATCTGCGCCTGAAGGGTGTTGAACTCGGCATTTCGCAAATCTTCCGCCGCCTTTGCCTGTTCCGATACCAGCTTGTTAATCATGTGGCTCATGTAATTGTAACTGCTAATCAGGTCGCCGATTTCGTCCTGCGTGTCGGAGTCGGGCAGGGCGATGGGCAAAGTGTTCCTGGATTGCGCCATCTGGTCGATGACGGCGGAAAGCCGGCCGGTAAAGGAGCGTGAGAGAAGCGTGGCAATCAGGAGCGCGGCGATGATGCATGCGACATAGGCACAGGCGAAGCCGAACACGATGAGGCCGCTGCGCCTGATCAGCGGGCGGGAAGGAATGGCCACGACCATGTACCAGTCGGTGTTTTTCAAGCTGTAAAATCCCGCATATACGTCCTCCCCCACGATGTTCCTGGAAATAAAGTTGTTGGAGGACATGAACGATTCCTGCACGACGTCATAGCTGAAATGATAAGTGCCGGAAAGTGCCGTGTTGGAGGTCGCGACAATGCTGTCCCGGCTGTTGATGATGTAGGCGACGTTGCTGCCGGAGCTTAGATTTTCTTTCAGTATCCGGTCAAAATAACTCTGGGAGAAATAGACGGCGGCATAATAAGGTACAAGGTCGCCGTCAAAGGTCATCGTCCCTCTTGTGATATATGCCATGTCTCCATTTTGTCCAAGTTCATTTTTGCTGAGGTAAAAACTGGGGCAAAACAAGGAAGAGGTTGTAATGTTGCCGCTGAAGATGCCATACCAGTAAGTCCCGTAGGCCTCGTCAATCGGGAGGAAATAATCGCGGGCATGGGTCAGACTGAACAATTTTTCGGATTTTGGGAGGTCAAGGTATATTTTCACGTCGGTGATGAGCGTCTCGTCAATCAGGGAATCGAGCGCGTCACAATACTCCATGGTCGTTTCCGAAGTGACGAGGTCGCCCAAGTCTTCCGTCCGGTAACGGCTGGTCACCGAGCGAAAGAACGAATGTTGCGTGACCTGGGAATGCACGTCGAGGATTTTGGAGACTGCCTCTTCAATCAAGGGCGTCGTTTGCATGGAAGCAGTCTGCTCCTTGCCGATGGTGTCGGAGACGATCATGTTGTAAAGGTGCGTGTAGAGAAAAATTCCCAGCACGATCATCGGTATGGTGGCGATGACCAGGTGGGTGATGGTCAGCTTGGTCTGGATGCGCAAGCTTTTATATAAGATAGTGATTCGCTTGAACATGGTTTCTCCTTCTTTAACGAAACGACATTGGTTGTGAATAGTAACTTTCTTCTATGCCGCCGCTATCCCAATATCTTCTCCCGGTACTTGGACGGGGAAAGGCCGGTAAATTTTCGGAAGCTTTTACTGAAATAATTGTCATCGTGATAGCCGACCCGCGAGGAAATCTCCGTAATCTGGTACCGTTCGTCCGCCAAAAGCTGCATCGCGCGCTCCATGCGGTACTCCGTCAGGTACTGGTTCAGCGTCTGTCCGGTCTGCGCCTTGAAATAGGTACAGACGTAGGACGCGGACAAGTAAACGTGCTCGCTGATTTCCTTGATGGAGAGGGTGTCCTTTGCATAATGCCCGGAAATATATTCCTTGATTTTGAAAATGGTGGAATCCTCCGGGTTATGATTCGTGAGTGCCTGAAAAAACAAGCGTGTTTTTTCCGTGAGCAGCCGGTGCAGTTCGTCAAAGGAAAAACAACGTTCCAGTGCGTCCATGACGTTTTCCTCCCCGTCCATGGAAATCGTGTCGGCGGAAAGCAGGCGTTTCTGCCGGCAGCCGCCGAGCGTGTTGAAAAGTTTGTAGTACGTGTCCTTGGTCTGGTTCGGCAAAAGGCCCGCGTTTTTTGAAAAGGCGTCGTATAGGGAAGAAAGGAAACGCTCACATTCCTCCTCGCCCTTTTCCATGAGGAGGTCGGAAAAATCGTGTATCAGGTGTTCAGGGGAGAAATCCTCTGGAAACTCCTTTTTACAGCCCGCAAGCAATTCGCCGTCCAGAAGGGTTCCGGGCGCGAAGAAAAAGCTGCTTTGCATATAAACGACGGCCGACGCGTAGGACTGGTACACGTGGGAAATTCCCGACACGCTTTCCCCGTGGCTGATATAATATTCACCCAGTTTTTCAAAAAATTCCGCCAAAAATGTTTCCACTTCCGAAAGTGTGACCGCCGAGGGCGCGTGCTCCCCCATCAGGTGAAAGACGTGGTAGAACACATGTGAGCGGATATAAAATGCACTTAAGTGGTAACGTGAGACGAACTCCTGGAAGTTGGCATAAAATTCCTGCATCCTGGGCGGATTTGAGTCCATGGAGTTTAACTTCACGATATAGGTGACGTAACATCCGGCAGAAGCCGAGGGGATATGTAACTCGTCCGTCAAGGCGACAATCTGCTCCTCGTGCTCCTTATATGGCATCGTAAGCAACAACGCCAGGTGCGAGGAGGTCTCCAGGGAGTAAAGGTTCTCGTTCCTGCGGGTGCGCATGGTCTGCTCCAGACGAAAGAGGGCGTTTTTCACGGCCGTATATATTTCCTCCGGGTCAAGCGGCTTTTCCACGTAGTCGATGGCTTTCAACTTGATGGCCGCCTTTAAATATTCTTTGTCGGAATAACCGCTCATAAAGATAATCGTGGCATCCGGCAGGAAGGACTCAATCTCCTTGGCCATGTGAATGCCGTCCATACGCGGCATGCGCACGTCGGACAAAATGATGTCCGGCTTGTGCCGTCTGGCAATCTGCAGGCCGTTTAACCCGTCGTCCGCCTGGTATATTTCCGTAATCCCCAGGGATTCCCAGTCAATGGAAGAAACAAGTCCCTCGCGGGTAAGGGTTTCGTCGTCCGCAATCAAAAGCTTCATAATGAAAATACCTCCATTTCTCGGAGAATATTTTAACAGAATCTGTTCGAAAAGACAAGCGTTTGGCGGGGCTGAAAAAAGAGAGAAAGATTTTACCCTCAATCGAAAGATTTTACCGTTTCGAAAAAATGAAGAAATTGGTAAAATAATTTCAGAAAAGAAAAGGAGGGGAAAAAAGTGTCTGAGTATATTCTGGAATTAAAGGGCATTACGAAGATTTTTCCCGGCGTGAAAGCACTGAACAATGTACAGTTCCAATTAAAGAAAGGCGAGGTGCACGCCCTGATGGGAGAAAACGGTGCAGGAAA
>CATLEQ010000312.1 GCA_949915905.1 uncultured Lachnospiraceae bacterium
ATGGGGAACTAAATTACCTATAACATGATAATAAATAGCTTGCTATCTTCTTTTCTTTCTGTTATACCACACTTATAGGATACTGTCAAAAGAAATCGACCAGACCGTCCTTGACATTTCAGAGTTTCATCCGACCACGAATAGTAACATTTCAAAACAAAATGGAGCATACGGGACTTGAACCCGTGACCTCCACACTGCCAGTGTGGCGCGCTCCCAACTGCGCTAATGCCCCATAGGGTAATTATACCACAAGTCGACACTAAAATACAATAGGAAATTTCAAAAAATTGACCATCCGTTTTCGCTGTTATTTTCTGGCAAAATGCGGTATACTATCCCAAAAGATGAAGCAAGGGAGGTATTTATTTTGCAATCTCACAGTGAAACCACAAAATCCATTTTAAACCGTTTAGAATCAGACGCAAAAAACGGCCTGACCACCGAGCAGGCCGCCGCCCGTCTTGAAACATACGGCCCCAACAAATTAAAAGAGGGCAAAAAGGTGACAAACCTGCAACGTTTTGCCGGCCAATTCAAGGACGTGATGATTCTCATCCTGCTGGCTGCCGCACTTGTTTCCTTTATCATCGCGATCATGGAGGGAGAACCAAGGGGATTCTTTGAACCGTCCCTGATCCTTCTTATCGTAATATTAAACGCCATCATGGGAGTCATGCAGGAAAGCCGGGCGGAAAAGGCTTTGGATGCCTTAAAAGACCTTTCGGCTCCCCACGCGAAGGTCGTCCGCGGCGGAAAGGAACAGATCATAGATGCCTCCGGCCTGGTTCCGGGTGACGTCATCCGTCTGGAGGCGGGAGATTTTGTTCCGGCCGATGCCAGGCTTTTGCAAAGTGCCAGCCTAAAGAGCGAAGAATCGGCATTGACCGGCGAATCCGTCCCCTCCGAAAAGGATGCAAATGCCAAGGTGCCTGACAACGCTCCTTTAGGCGATTGCAGTAACATGGTATTTTCCGGCTGCAGCATCACTTATGGAACGGCCACCGCCATCGTCACCGCCACGGGCATGGACACGGAAATGGGGCAGATTGCCAATCTGTTAGAAGGCGCGGAGAATACACAGACCCCATTGCAGGCAAAACTCGCACAACTTGGTAAATACCTTGGCATCATGGCACTCGTGGCGTGCGCGATCATTTTCGTCATCGGACTGATAAACGGCATCCCGCTTTTGGAAATTTTCATGACCGCCGTTTCCCTTGCGGTCTCCGCCATTCCCGAGGGAATCCCGGCCATCGTTACCATCGTCCTCTCCATCGGCGTACAGCGGATGGTAAAAAAGAACGCCCTCATACGCCGCCTGCCCGCCGTCGAAACACTGGGCAGCGCCTCCGTCATCTGCTCGGACAAAACCGGGACGCTGACCCAGAACCGCATGACGCTTGTAAAGGCATATCTGGACGAAACAAAACAATTAGAAGATATCAACGGCCAAAATACCGATGCCATAAAAAAGCTTCTGTGCTACGGCACGCTTTGCTGTGACGGCTCCATCGCCTTCCATGGCGACGAGGTGACGCACATCGGCGACCCGACTGAAACTTCCATCGTACTTGCCGCCTGGCAAAACGGAATGGACAAGGACGATTTGCTGCAAAAATATCCAAGGCTTTGTGAGCTTCCGTTTGACTCTGACCGCAAGCTCATGAGCAGCGTTCACCACATAGAGGAAAAGTACATCGTCATCGTGAAGGGTGCGTTCGACGTCATGTCCTCACGTTGTGTTTCCGGTGACATAGAAACGGCAAAAAAAATCACGGAGCAAATGAGTTCCGAGGCCTTGCGGGTTCTGGCAATTTCTTATAAAGAAATAGACCGGATTCCAGAGGCTCCCACTTCCGAGGAATTGGAAAACGGCCTGACCTTGATGGGCCTGGTCGGCATGATCGACCCGCCGCGTCCCGAGGCAAAGATAGCGGTTGAAACCTGCAAAAAGGCGGGCATCAAGCCCGTCATGATTACCGGCGACCATATCGTGACGGCCTCCGCAATCGCATCAGAGCTCGGTATCCTGGCGAAGGATGACAGAGCCATCACCGGCACCGAATTAGATGCCTTGACCGACGAAGAATTGGACGACGCGGTGGAACATATCGCCGTCTACGCCCGCGTGTCACCGGAAAACAAGATCCGCATCGTCAAGTCCTGGCAGCGCAAGGGACACGTAGTTTCCATGACAGGAGACGGCGTGAACGACGCTCCGGCCTTAAAGGCCGCCGACATCGGCTGCGCGATGGGGATTACGGGCACGGACGTGGCCAAAGGTGCCGCCGACATGACATTGACGGACGACAATTTTGCCACCATCGTGGACGCGGTTCGCGAAGGGCGGGGCATTTATGCCAATATCCGAAAAGTGGTCGGGTTTTTACTGGGAACCAACATCGGCGAAGTCGTCCTCGTATTTGTGGCCATGCTGCTCTGGCACAAAACGCCGCTCCTCTCCATGCAGCTTTTGTGGGTCAACCTCGTCACGGACAGTCTGCCCGCCATCGCGCTTGGCATGGAAGCCGTGGAAGCGGATGTCATGGATCAGCCGCCCAAGCCAAAGAACGAAAGCATTTTCGCACACGGACTGGGCGTGAGAATCGTACTGCAAGGATTCATGTTTGGAATTTTGGCATTGATTGCATTTAAGGTGGGAGAAAATGTAACCGGCACGTTGGCAGGCGGGCAGACGATGGCGTTCATGGTGCTTTCCTTGTCGCAGGTCATCCAGGCCTTCAACATGCGCTCCGACCGTTCTTTGTTCCATATCGGCCTATTTAGCAACCGAACGCTCAACCGGGCCGCGCTGGTCTCCATCGTGATGGTGGCACTGGTTTTATTCACCCCGGTTCGAATCGCGTTTGGATTGTTATTGCTGCCAACGAAATTGTATTTACTTGGTCTGGTGTTGATTCTTTTGCCAATGGTGGTCATGGAAGTATCCAAGGCTTGTGGATTGATTAAACATCAGCATTGAGGTATCCGGGGGCAAAAAACCTTTTGCCCCCAACATCATTTTAAAAGGGAATGGATTCGCTTTTTAAGTTTTCACCGAATTCCATTCCCTCTTATTTATTCTCGTTTCTTATAATTTCCGCGAAACGTCTCTGATTACACAAAAATACATCGCGAGCAACAGTGCCCCTGCCAACACCCACGCCGCCGGACTCGCCAGACATACGCCCACATAGCTTTTTTGATATGTGGCCACAACCGCCGTCAGACCGCGTCCGCATAATTCCGCCACGCCTGCCATCATCGGGAGTACTCCATACCCCATTCCTTGAATTCCGTTCCGATAAATATTTACGATTGCAAGCGGGATGAAAAATATGCCTACACATTTCAAATAAATGTCGACCTGCCCCATCAATTCTATCACGTCTCCGGATACGAACAAATATGTCATATACTTTCCGACCGTCATCACGATGGCCGCGGTGACAACGGCATAGATGCTCCCCATAATCGTCGCCGCCTTAAAGCCCTGCCGAATACGCAGCACTTTTCCCGCTCCCATATTCTGTGCACAATAGGTAGCCATGGTCGTCCCCATCGCCACGTATGCCTGTGTCACGACCTGTTCAATCTTATTGGCCGCGGTAAATGCCGCCACCGAAAGCGACCCAAGCAAATTCAGTGAAGTTTGTACCATCATCGTCCCCAGGGCGGTGATGGAATACTGCAATGCCATCGGAAATCCCATCATAAGCTGATGCTTCACCAAAATCCCCCTAAGTTTCCAATCTTCCTTTTTCAGCCGCAAAATCGGAACCTTCTTTGCAATATATACCAGGCACAAAACTCCCGAAACTCCCTGCGATACCACCGTCGCATAAGCGGCACCGGCCGTCCCCAGCTCAAACACAATAATGAACACCATGTCCAACACGATATTAAGCAACGCCGACAAAACCAGGAAATACAACGGCACCTTGCTGTTTCCAATCGCCCTCAGCACGCTTGCCAGCAAATTGTACAACATCTGCGCACAAATTCCGGCGCAGATGACCATGATATAGGCATAGGCATCCGCAAATATGTCCTTTGGCGTATGCATGAACTCCAGAAGCGGTTTCATGAATACCATGCTCGCCGCCGTCAATACCACGGATATGATCACGGAAAGTATCGCCGCATTTCCCACCGTCTGGCGCATCGCCTCCATGTCTCCGGCTCCAAATTTTTGCGCGGTCAAAACAGTAAACCCCGCCGTCATTCCCAGGACAAAGCCAAGGATTAAAAACATCACGGTTCCCGTGCTTCCCACCGCGGCCAACGCCCCGGTTCCCACAAATTTTCCCACGATTACCGTGTCCGCCATATTATAAAACTGTTGGAATACATTTCCTATAAAAATCGGTATCGTAAAATCCAGAATAATTTTTCCCGGATTTCCCGCTATCATGCTTTTCTGTAACGTCTGCATCGTGATTCCTGCCTTTCTGGTTAAACTATACATTTTTTCCATACAGTTGTACTACCTGCTTCACGGTCTTTTGTCAGACCCCAAACTCCATTCTCGAAAAATGCACGGATGCCATTATAAAAAATATCAGGCAAAAATACAATGATTAAGGCGACAAAAGGTAAGTATTTTTCAGCCTACGCAACGTCACCTTGAAAATTGAATATATTGCTGTCGAGTAATGACATTTTGGGTCATCTCTGGTATAATAATTGTATCTTTTGACTGG
>CATLEQ010000313.1 GCA_949915905.1 uncultured Lachnospiraceae bacterium
GGTATGGACATTAATTTGGTGCTGCATTATAGCGACCATTTTGCCGACCCGCAGTATCAGGATATTCCGGAGCAGTGGAAGGACGCCACGGCAAAAGAATTGGAGAAGTACGTATATGACTATACATATTATGTTATGACGGAGCTTGCCAACAAGGGAATTTACCCGAAATGGGTGGAAGTGGGAAATGAAATAAACGGCGGCATATTATATCCGTATGGCGACAGCACGACGAATATGGAGCAGATGGCGGCATATTTGAACAGCGGATATGACGCGGTAAAGGCGGTAAGCCCGAATACCAAGGTGGTCACGCATTTGGCCAACCTGGGCAATCGTACCTCCATCAGCGTGACGGACTTTACATGGTTCTTTGATAATTTTTTGAATACTTACGGGGGTAAGACGGACGTGATTGGAATGTCATATTATCCCTACTGGCTGGGATATGACATTGACGGCGTGTCGGTGACGTTAAATGACATGGTGCAGCGTTATGGAAAAGAGGTCATGATTTGTGAAACCGGAGAAAAGGAAAGCAATCCGGATAAAGGGTATGAATTGCTGAGAAAAGAAATTAACGTTTTGAAGTCGATTCCAAATAACAAGGGCGTGGCCATTTTCTATTGGGAGCCGGAAGCAAACTCCACGTTATTGCCGGATTCGTACATATTGGGCGCGACGGAAGTGGTCGGCACGAATATGCTGAAATTCACTTCGACGTTAAATGCTTTCAGTACGGCTCCGAAGTTTTTGAGTGATGGAAATGCATTTGCGATATATAATTGTAACAGCAAAAAATCGTTGAACGTTGCAAGCGGATCCGTGGAAAATTCGGCCGTTATCGAGCAGTACCCGTATGACGACTGGGACAGCCAGCGGTGGACGTTTGAGAAGGTGGACGGCTCATACTACAAGATTACGAACGTCAATAGCGGTAAAGTGTTGGAAATCGGTTCCCTTTCGACCGAGGAAGGAGCGGTTTGCTCGCAGTATGAATATAATGGCGGATGGAATCAGATGTGGGAGATTGTCACGGATTCCACGGGACAGTACAAGATTAAAAACAGATGGAGCAGTCTGTATCTTGGCATATCCAATTCGTCCACCGATGACGGGGCATGGTGCGTCCAGATGGCGGATGGCGGCAGTGCCAATACGAGCTGGTATTTCCTGGTTACGGAGTAAAAATGGGCAAAATTTTCCCGCATTTAACCTCATCAGGGAAGTCCCCCGCTTCTTAAAGCGGGGAGCCATGCCTATAGCGGGATTGTTGACTAAGAAATGAACGAATTAGCCTTTTTTGTACCTTGCTGAAGGGATGATGTATTGTGAGGGCTGTCGGGAAATGGTATTTCTGAACAATATATAGATGTAGCGCATGAGAGTTTGCACTATATATCGTGCATGATGCGTCATTTCCCGGCAGCTCCTTTTATCTAAGTCTATTTAGTTGTACCACCAAGGGATGAACTTGCAGTCAGGTAGCTATTAATATATTTTTTCGCTTCCATTTCGCTTAATTCGAATTTTTCTTGCAGCTTTATTTCGATTATATCAAGGGACATATGTTGTTCTAGATATACAGAGATTAATACCATGATACCCTTTTCCATTCCCTCTTCCAATCCATCGTCGTGTATCATCTTTTCACGTTCAAATATTTTCATATATTCTATCGACACCCTTCTATCATGCTTTACTTTCGTTACCATGCCATGAATCTCTTTCAGCACTTCGTTGCAGGCATTTTCCTCCGTGGATTCTTCCATGTAGTGCATAAGCTCCTGAAGTTTTTTCGATGGGATCCCCTTCTTACCCTTGGTGTATAAGAACAATGTCTTGGCACCATCGTCATATGGCATGTCGGGCAATTCTTCACAGTGATTTTTAATCGTATAAATCATGTGGTCGTATCCAAACGGGTCATAAGGCATAACGAGGATGACGACCACCCGCTTGAGCGTGCCATAATCCTGGCCGGATTTTAGACATTCTTGATCTAACAGCGCATGGTAAAATCTTGCCCGTTGTGGCAATGCCTTTTTCAGTTCGGGTTTACTATTTTTGTCCGGCTCGAAATCGAACAAAGTACCGTTCAAATCGTTTCCGTCCTCCTCAATATAGATGTCCAATCTCGCACCATGCAAATCGACATCCGCCCCATAATATACCTTCTGTGGAACAATTTTTATCCGTGTCAATTCTACTCCTAAAATGACGCTGATGAGCCGCTTGCAAAACTTCTCACCCAGCTCCGGGTAGGTGACGAGTTTCCCGAACAGAAAGTCGTCCAACAAGTTCATTTCCTGCAGTTTCTTGGTTGCCATAAGTATTTCTCCCTTCATTGTAGGGCATTGCCAGAAAAAATCAAGTGGGTTTTTACAGAAAACGAAAAATGCTCCTGATAATTTCTAACAATCCCTATTTCGTTGTAATTCATTTTGCTGTGGTTAATAGTAACGTCCATACTGGGATTTTTTTGAAATATCTGGAACTCAATCGCCTTTCTCATGGAAGAAACCAATCGTACACGGATTGAATCAGAATCTTTATGTGGAGTTTGAAAGCTCACACCTCCCGGATATGTATCTGGATTGTAGCACATGGAGCAGGATGTGTCAATCAGGAACTTTTGTTTTTGAAAAAGGGCTCGAAATGATTGTCATTTTTCACGGGGCATTGCCTAAGCAATCAAAACGCTTCCCAATGAATAGCAATTCTTTTTGCGTATAAAATATATTTTGTGTTTTATTTTTGCTACAATTGTAGAAGAAAGGAGTGATTTTTCTATGACAAAAGATTTTGAAAAATATCTGAGAAACAAAAACCTTGCAGACAGTACCGTCAAGTCCTATCTGCACACCGCCGAAAAATTTGAGGAATGTTACGGCGCGCCCACGAAGAAAAATTTGAAAACATACAGGGAATGGCTTCTTGCGAATTACAAGCCGCAAACGGTAAACTTACGGATTCGGGCCATGAATTGTTATCTGGAATGCATGGGCAAGGAAAAATGGAAATTACGGTTTTTGCGAATCCAACAGCGGCAATTTGTGGAAAATGTGATAAGCGAGGATGATTATGTGCATTTGAAGGATTGCCTGAAATCGGACGAGGAATGGCTCTGGTATTTTGTGATTCGCTTTTTTGCGATGACGGGAGTTCGCGTAAGTGAATTAATCCAAATCAAGGTGGAGGACGTCAAAGCAGGTCATCTCGACTTACATTCCAAAGGAGAAAAGGTACGAAGGGTCTATATTCCAAAAACATTGCAAGAGGAAACGCTTCGCTGGCTTCATGGGGAGCACAAGGAAAATGGACTGCTATTTCTAAATAAATATGGGAATCCCATTACCACGAGGGGGATTTCCGGGCAACTCAAAAAAATCGCCTTGCGCTATCACGTTGACCCGAACGTAGTCTATCCTCATTCCTTCCGGCATCGTTTCGCAAAAAATTTCCTGGAACATAATCATGATATCGCATTTCTGGCGGACATCATGGGACATGAAAACATTGAAACCACCCGCATTTATTTGAAAAAGACCGGCGCGGAGCAAAAAGAAATCATTGACAATGTCGTGAATTGGTAAATAGCCCTTATTCAAAGTAATTGATTTCAGGGCAAAAAAATAAGCCAACTTCCGATAAGAAACATTATCGGAACCAAATCGGCCAAAATCATCATCTATTTCTTTTGAACTGACTGCTTTATTAAGCACTCTGGCTATAATATCGGCCTCATTTCAAAAAAAATAAGTCCCTTTTTCATGAAAATTTATTTTTTACGAAAAATTTCGTCCCTTTTTTAAAAATAAGAATGTCTTTGTACATAAGCCAACTTCCGATAATGTTTCTTATCGGAAGTTGAGTCGAAAAACCCTTGAAATATAAGGGGTTTTCAAGATGAACGGCACAAAAAAATCGCAGAAAATCAGTGAAAAAAGGAACAAAAAAGAAAGCACAAGGAGGTGTAAACAATGTTATCACTGGGAAGGAATCCGGGAGAATATTTAGTGATTGGGGAAGACATTATCATTCAGGTGGTGAGCATGGAAGGGGATTTAAGGTTGTCCATCGAAGCTCCGAAGGACGTGAAAATTGTTCGGGGCGAGGTCTATGAAAAAGACCACCCAACACCAGAATGTCTGTTGGGAAAAAGCGGACGCAGAAATAAGCATGTAAGCCCCAATGTCGTATCCCCTTGTTAAAATAACATTTAAAAAATATGGGGCGGCAAGCACAAACGGTCCAACTAATCTAGGTTTCAATTCCTTGTCCAAGGATCCAGACAAGTGATTTGAAATAGATGCCAGGTGGCGAAGACATGAGCGGAAACCGGAACCGCGGGAGTCGAGCGGAAAAGCATTTTGAACATCGTTAGAGAGTCAGGCTACTTGTTTAAAGTGGCAAATACGGCAACACGATGGAAATGCAAAATGGCGGCCACGCAAGGCAAACACGATTAACTTATATGGGAGAAAGGATGCTCCCATCAACATTCAAGGAGGTAAAATTATGAGAATTCAACACAACATTGCAGCATTAAACTCTTACAGAAACCTGACAACGAACAATAACGCAGTTTCCAAGAACCTGGAAAAGCTGTCCTCTGGTTACAGAATCAACCGCGCGGGCGACGATGCGGCAGGCTTGGCCATTTCCGAAAAAATGCGCGCGCAGATTACAGGGCTGAAGACTG
>CATLEQ010000314.1 GCA_949915905.1 uncultured Lachnospiraceae bacterium
TGTAAATCGAGCCCATGCGGGCGAACTGCACCAAATGGGCCGCCCTCGCGTCCACGTTCGCCCCGCAGTCCACGAGAAGAGAAACCCCCGTCGCCGTCGGAATCAACGGAGCCAGCGGAGTCCTCTCCACGCCCTTGATTTTTCCAATCAGCACCTGGCCGCCTACTAAGACCGCCCCGGAATTTCCCGCGGACACTGCCGCGTCCGCCCGGCCTTCGCGCACCAGCTTCATCGCCACCGCCATGGACGAATCCTTTTTGTGGCGTATCGCGTAAACCGGCGGCTCCGCCATCTCGACGACCTCGCTGGCGTTCACCACCTCAATCTGCTCCTTTGGGTAATCATATGCGGACAACTCCTTCTGTAATACCTCTTCCTTGCCCGTCAATAAAACGCGTATCTCTTTATGAGCCTTTACCGCCTCGACCGCGCCTTTCACAATCTCCGTGGGGGCGTTGTCACCTCCCATGCCGTCTAGCGCAATCCTCGTAATCTCGGACATGATACCTTCCTCCCCTTATGATATAAAAGACCGTTCTAATCTACTCCGTCAAACAATTGGGCAAACGTAAGTTTGACATTGGGAAACATATGGAGTTTTAATTCCTCTTCATTTTGCTGCGTGACAACCGACACCAACCTATAATCCGCCTCATCTATGGAAGTCTCGTCTGGTGACAAAACATAGATTTCTACTTCTTTTTTTCTCCAATTTACCAACCAATACTCCGCAACTTCCACCTTTTTATATAATTCCATCTTTTCGTTACGGTCACATTCTTCCGTCGTATCTGACAAAACCTCCATCACAAAACGCGGAACTCCCAGGAAATTAGTGGAACGCCTGTTTTTAATATCACAGTTAATGGACACGTCCGGAATCACGGGCTTATTTTCATTTTCCACCCATTTATATTTCACACTGTCACCAAACACACGGCACAAAGAGCTTTTCAACTGATTCCCAACACTGGTAACAAAATTATTGATGACTATGGAATGCTCGATAAATGTATTTGACATGTCCTTTACGGGCAATACGCTCATCAAAATCCCTCCAAATCACTTTTTAACAGTGCCTAAACTCAAAGAAACCAAGGAACTTGTATTTACCAGCCCCTTGATTTCTCTACGTCTTTTTCTTAATCAACAGCAATGATTTCTTTTTTGTTGTAGGACCCGCAAGCCTTACATACCCTGTGCGGCATCATAAGCTCTCCACACTTGCTGCACTTTACAAGATTCGGAGCACTCATCTTCCAGTTTGCTCTTCTCTTGTCTCTTCTCGCCTTGGAAGATTTATTCTTTGGACAGATTGACATAGGTTACACCTCCTTAAAATTCTTAAACAGATCACGGACAACTGACATTCTGGGATCAAGACCCGTATCCTCGCAGTCGCAAGTACCTTCGTTTAGATTCTGACCACACACGTTACAAATGCCCTTACAGTCTTCCCTGCACAGAACTTTCGTCGGCCATCCTATAAGTATCTCGCTATAGAGCATTTTGTCCACGTCAAGATAGTATCCGTCAATACAATCGGATTCATCGAATCCCTCTTTCAGTTCGCCATCCGTAGCTGACAAATCGACCATCCTGGAAAAGTCCAGTACAAACTCCTGCTCCACTTCTGCGAGGCAACGGTCACACGGAATCACGGCAGAAAACCTTGTATCCGCATGAAGTTCCAACTCCCGTTCCTTGATGTGGCTGACAGTCACATGTACCGGCTCTTTCCGCACGATGGGATAACGCCCCGACTTTAAGCGAATCTCGTCCATCTCCATCTGCACGGTCTCGTCCACCATCGTATGCTGTTCTGAAAGAACGTCTGATAGGTTGATTAACATCGCATTCACTCCTACTCACACTTTATCCATTATACCATGGAAAATAGGTTTGTCAAGCATTTTCACGGACTATTTTTCCAGCAACATTGCCGCCCTCTTTTGAACCTGTCTCTCTATAAGCGCAAGCCTGCCCCGCGGCAAATTATAGCGCGGATGTTTCTTGAACTTAAAATTCAACAGATGGCGCAGTCCCTCGCGATGCCGGATCGTCAACACCTTCTTTGCCGTCCCGATAAAATCATCATACACGCAAGGCAACAAGGTATCAATATAAGAAGAAAACGCCTCCTCGGACTCCAAATCATCGCGCCCCGCATAGTTGAACAATGCGTTTCCGTGGTCGAATAACGGTGCGGGAGCGGCAATCTCGTTCGCCATGTTGTCCACGAGAAAGCCAAAATTTCCAAAATGCCGATCTGTATTGCAAATCACCGCGTCCAAAACAAACATGTCATGCAATGCCCGCACATACTCCTCGCCAAGCGTTTTATAAAAGGCCTGCACGGCCTCCATCCCGCCCGTTGTCACGATTCTGCCAACGGGTACAAAAGAATACTCTTTACTTGTAAACAATTCGCATGTGGAACAAAGCTCACCCTTCCATTTGGAAAGTCCATAGTCAACGGCATTCACACCGAGCTTCTCTGCCACTTGGGCCGCATAATACTCCGAATACGGCTCATTCCCCGCATTGGATGCGCCACTCGTCCCACCCTTGTACAGCTTGATTGCGCCTCCCTGCCTCCTCCAGCACTTGGGAAGCATGCCATTCGTCGTAAATTCCGGGCTGGAGGAAAGAGACGCGCGGATACTGCTGCCATAACCCGTGAAAGCAATTAACGCGAGTACCTGACTAAAACGATTTTCATAGAGATTATATTTCGCAAAAGTACCGCCAAATCCTTCCTCCACCACCCAGTAACAATCATTTAAGGACAGTCCTTTCGACACCCTGATAATGTTCATCGGCCGATTAATGTTCAAACCACATTTACTCAAAAAACTGTGCACGTAGGCACGATTTTTGGGAATTGTCCTATGCATAAGCCACCTGGCCAAACGCTCTCCCGAAAGTCCATCATCGGATGTGTCCTCGTCCGCATATCTGTCACCTGATACCCCCTGTCCTACAAGACCTGAAATTGCAAGTTTCTCCTCCTTGTACTTCACGTCTGTCCCCCTGGCACGGATAGGCACCAAGTCGAGTGGGAGCAGACTCTTTTTTTCCTCATTCCGCCACAATATTTTAATTTCCGGTGTATTACTATCCTCCGTCGCAGAAAATCGAAGAAGCGGCGTGTCAAAATGTCTCAGTTCATAATTCATCCCGTCGGTCTCCTTCATGTTTGTTTCCGTATGGCAACATCCCCGCCACCCGCTTTGGAGCCTAAATGTACCAAAGCAAATGGCGGGGAACTTCTATTGTATACTCACGGCCAATGAAATCTGCCGTGAGTATTGCGCCGGCCGCAGCCGTCAAGCGGCATTAATCATACAAGCCGGACTCTTTGTTCTTACAATAACGCGACCGTCTCCCTGGCAATCGCCAATTCCTCGTTCGTCGGCACGACAAGCACCTTCACCTTGGAATCCGGCGTGGAAATCAGCACTTCCTCGCCTCTCTTCTTGTTCGCTTCCGCGTCCACTTCGATTCCCAGATAACCAAGATAGCTTAACACGTCCGCACGAACCGGGCCGGAATTCTCCCCGATACCCGCCGTGAACACGATATTGTCCACGCCGTTCATGGCAGCCACATAAGAGCCGACATATTTTGCCACGCGGTAAGCAAATACCTCCAACGCAATCTTGGCCGGAACGTTACCCTCGGCCGCCGCGGCATCCAGGTCACGGAAGTCGCTCGAGAGATTATTTGACAAGCCATACACGCCGGACTTCTTGTTCAGCATGTTCATAAGGCCTGCGATGTCCAGATTTTCCTTTTTGGCGATGAATTCCAAAATCGCCGGGTCAATGTCACCGGAACGGGTTCCCATCACCAGGCCTTCAAGCGGGGTCAGTCCCATGGAAGTGTCAACGGACTTTCCGTTCAATACCGCGGAAATACTCGAACCATTACCCAGATGGCAGACAATCGTCTTCGTCTGGTCATACGGAACACCAAGAATCTCTGCCGCCCTCTTTGACACGTAGCTGTGGCTGGTTCCGTGGAAACCATAACGTCTTACCTTGTACTTCTCGTAATATTCATACGGAAGTCCATACATGTAAGCCTTCTCCGGCATCGTCTGATGGAACGCCGTATCAAATACCGCCACCATCGGCGTGCCCGGCATCAGCTTCTCGCACGCCGCCACGCCAATCAGGTTTGCCGGATTATGAAGCGGTGCCAAGTCGTTGCATTCTTCTACTGCTTTCTTCACCTCGTCCGTAATGACTACGGAAGACGCGAACTTCTCGCCGCCATGTACGACACGATGTCCAACCGCGCCGATTTCATCCAGGCTCTTTACCACGCCGGTCTTTTCATTCGTCAATGCGTCGATGACGAACTGGATGGCCTCCGTGTGGGTCGGCATGGCCTTGTCGGACACTTCCTTTTCGCCGCCCGCCGGCTGATACGTAAGACGTCCATCGATACCGATACGCTCACACAAACCCTTTGCCAAAACGGCCTCGCTGTCAGAATTGATTAACTGGAACTTCAAAGAAGAACTTCCACAGTTGATTACCAATACGTTCATGATGATATCCTCCTGAAAAATTGTGTTATACTCGCTAACGATCTTATCGGTAACGAGTATCGCGCCAGCCGCAGCCGCGAAGCGGCATATTTCCTTATGCGGCTGTGCGCATCATTTTATACTAAGC
>CATLEQ010000315.1 GCA_949915905.1 uncultured Lachnospiraceae bacterium
GGGAAATCTAAAAGATGTAGTGCAAAATATGGAAAGAAAGGTCATCGCAGAAGTTCGGGCGGCGTACCCGGACGTGCCGGAATCAGACGGATTGATAGAAACATTGGCGAATGTGGCGAGAGCGACGGGCGATAAGTTTATCGTGCTGATTGATGAATGGGACGTGCTTTTTCGGGAAACGAAGGATGATGTGGACATACAAGATGAATATGTCAGATGGCTGCGGGGAATGTTTAAAAGTCCGTTGACAGAGAAGGCCATTCTTGGTGCCTATATGACGGGAATTCTTCCGATTAAAAAATATGGAACGCAATCAGCGGTTTCTGATTTTAAGGAGTATTCGATGCTTATGCCGAAGCAGTTGGCAAAGTACGTTGGTTTTAGCGAGGATGAGGTTCGAAATTTATGTGAAACATATGACGTGGATTTTACGGAAATGAAACATTGGTACGACGGCTATTCGTTTCATCGCATGAGATCGGTATATAATCCGAATTCCGTGATGGAGGCACTTAGAAATGAGGAATTTCTAAGTTACTGGGCAAGGACAGAAACGTATGAGGCATTAAAAATATATATCGAGTTAAATGAAGACGGATTGAAGGAAGACGTGGTGCAAATGTTGGGCGGCGCACATGTGCCGGTAGACGTGGAAACATTTCGCAATGACATGACCAGTATCAAACGAAAAGATGATGTGCTGACACTTTTGATTCATTTGGGGTATTTGGCATATGATCAGCCTGCGAAAACGGCGTATATTCCAAATGAAGAGGTTCGCCAGGAGTTTGTTCGGGCGGTTGTTACAGGAAAGCATCGGGAAGTGGCCAGACTGATACAAAATTCGGATCGTTTGTTGGAAGCAACACTGAACATGGAAGAAGAGGTCGTTGCAAAAATCCTACAAGAAGCACACAGTGCAGGAACGGCTCCGACATTTTATAATAATGAACAAGCCCTTCGCAGCGTGATTCGATTTGCATATATTTGTTGCGTGGATGAATATATGGAAATCCAGGAATTACCATCGGGTAAGGGATATGCGGATGTGGTATTTGTTCCGAAGAAAGGGTCGATAAAACCGGTAATGGTGGTGGAATTAAAATGGGACAAAACATCAGATGGTGCGATACGGCAAATAAAAAACCGGAATTATCCGCAAATTTTGCAATCATTTGCGGATGACATTTTGCTGGTTGGTATTAATTATGATGAACAGTCTAAGAAACATAGCTGTACAATAGAAAAGCATGCTTAGAATAAATCAGGCAGAGGGAGGTGGTGAACCGCCTCCCTATTATACTGGATTCTATGTCAATTTCAAGCAATGTCTTATGAAAATTTTTTCAAATATATTTTTTCCAGTCCGCCAATCAATGCGTACAATCCCATCGCCATAATGCACAAGAGGACGATGGACATCAAAAGCCAATCCATTTTAAACACTTGTGAGGAATAGATAATCAAATATCCCAATCCGTTGCGGGCGGCCAAAAACTCGCCGATAATCACGCCGACTAGGCATAGCCCGATGTTGACTTTCATGTTGCTGATGATGGCCGGGACGCTGCTTGGCAGCACCACCTTTGTCAGCGCGTGGAAGCGGCCGCCGCGCAGGGTGTAGATGAGCTTGATTTTTTCCTCGTCCACGGTCGTGAAGCTGGTGTAGAGGCTTAAAATGCTGCCGAAGATTGCCACGGACATTCCGGCCACGATAATCGTGGTGCGGTTCGCCCCCAGCCAGACGATGAGCAGCGGGGCCAGTGCCGACTTGGGCAGGCTGTTTAGTACCACCAGGTAAGGGTCTAAAACTTCCGAGCATTTGCGGCTGCACCATAGGAGGACGGCGGCCAGGATGCCGACCAGGGTGACGAGTGCGAAGCTTACGACCGTCTCGTAAAGCGTGATTCCAATATGCAGGAAAATACTGCCGTCGCGCGTCATTTCCAGAAAGCACTTCGCGATGCGCGAGGGGCAGCAGAAAATGAAGGAGTCAATGATGCCTTTTGCCGCAGTGTATTCCCATAAAAGTAAAAAACCGGCCAGGATGGCGACTCGCAAAAACCATACGATGAACCGGTGCGCACGCAGGCGATTCAAATAATTTTGCTGGGCGGTGGAAACCGTGCTCTTATTCATCGTGATTCAGCTCCTTCCATAACAGATTAAAATAGTGCTTGAATTCCGGCGCATTGCGGCGGTTCATCGGCGTGTCCGCCGCGAGGTCGAACGTGACGGGGACGCAGGTTTTCAGAGTGGCGGGTCTTTTAGTGAGCACGAAAATGCGGTCGGCGAGGCTGACGGCCTCGGACAAGTCGTGCGTGACCAGGATTGCCGTCTTTTTTTCGTTGCGTAAAATTTGTCCGATATCGTCCCCGACCGTCAGGCGGGTCTGGTAATCCAGCGCGGAAAACGGTTCGTCTAGGAGTAAGATATCCGGATCCAAAACCAGGGTGCGAACCAGTGCCGCACGTTGGCGCATGCCTCCCGAAAGCTGTGAGGGCCGGGAGTCGGCAAAAGCGCCCAGTCCGTAAGCGTCGAGAAGTTTTCGAGCCTTTTGACGGGTCTCATTTGAAAGCTTATGTTGAATCTCCAATCCCAGAAGGACGTTGTGGTACACCGTGCGCCACTCAAAAAGATGGTCGTGCTGCAACATGTAGCCAATGCTGGTGGGATTGTCGTTTAATGGTTTTCCGTTTAGGTGAATCCATCCGCTCTCCGGCTGGTGCAGCCCGCAAATCAGGGATAGGAGGGTGGATTTTCCGCATCCGGAGGGTCCGACGATGGCGACGAATTCCCCGTTTGCCACGGAAAACGTAATGTCTGAAAGTGCCTTGGTCTCTCCTTCTAAGGTATGGTACGCATAATTGATATGGTTGAATTCCAATATCGATTCCATGCAGACACTCCTCGCAAATTCAAAGTATATCTTACATTATGAAAAAATGGGGATTCGGTGAATGGGAGTTGAAGTGCGGAGCAATTCGTGTTATCATGGGGCAAAAGGAGGTCGTCATGCCAAAGCGTTTTTGTGTTACGGGGACTTGTATCCCGGAAAAGAACTATATGATAGCAAAGCGTTTGAGACAAGGGCGAAGGTTTGGACGAAGACGGGAGTGTTAGAGGCGGTTAAATGGTTATTGAAGGAGCCGAACACGCTATTTGACGATATGACGAAGAAGCTGCTGGATTATCTGGGATTAAAGGAAATGATTCGAAGCAAGGGTGGTTTAGGATGGCGATGCAAAATCAAAATGTGAATTATCAAAAGGAACTGGACAAGTTATTGGAGCGTCTACGCGAGGAACAACGCGTGCCGCGTCTTTTGCTCCACAGTTGTTGCGCACCATGCAGCAGCTATGTGTTGGAATATTTGTCGCAGCACTTTGAAATCACGGTATTTTATTATAATCCGAATCTTTATCCAGATGCGGAGTTTGCCAAGCGTTCCAAGGAGCAGCAAAGGCTGATTGGGGAAATGGAAGTTCGGCATCCGGTTGCGTTCATGGAGGGGGCATTTGACAAGGAAACGTTTTATCGGATGGCGGTAGGGCTGGAAGACGCACATGAGGGTGGCGAGAGATGCTTTCGCTGTTACGAATTGCGGCTTCGCGAGACGGCAAGGCTGGCGAGGGAGCATGGATTTGACTACTTTACCACGACCTTGAGCATCAGTCCGTTGAAAAATGCCCGAAAATTGAATGAAATCGGGGAGAAGTTGGCGGCGGAATATGGGGTGGCCTACCTCGTTTCGGATTTCAAGAAAAAGGACGGGTATCGCCGTTCGGTGGAATTGTCCAAGGAGTATGGGCTGTACCGGCAGGATTATTGCGGGTGTGAGTTTTCCTGGCGGGAGAGGGAAATGAGGAAATAGAACGAGTGAGCGAACCGTCTTGCGATTTGTCGCGAGGCGGTTCGCTTGGAATCATGGATGTTGCCATCTATACACCGGCACTACTGCCAGTTTTTCTCTAAAAACTGGATGATGTCCAACGCTTTTGGCGGGCAGCCGGGCAGGTGTCGGGAACAGTTTTTCGTGCAGGAACCGATGCCGATTTGTCCGGCAGAGTCCTTCCATCCTTGTCCGATGCAGACGCGTTCTTGCTTTCCGCGCGTAGTTCCTTGATCGTTAAGGCGTTCCAGCGCATAAATGAGGGAACCGTAGCAGGCACTGCATGCGTCGCGGGCATCCGCGTACTTTTCCAGTTTGCGGACATGACCGGCGGCTTTTGCGTTCGTTTGACCGACAACCGGTTGATTCAGCAGGATAACTTGCGCCTTGGACGTGTCCGCGCATCCAACATTTAGCCGTTCTGCAATGCGAATGTAAGGAACGTCATCGACAGAATATCCGATGTTCTCGCATACATACGCGTCGCAGAGAACCGGGTCGAGACAAGCGAAAATCCGGTTCATGACGACGGGATTTCCTCCTTCTTCAAAATTTAAGTCCCCGCAAATGTTGTCAACCAAGACCAGCCCGTGGGGAATCAAGGTATTTAAGTGCGCGATGGGCTTGTGCAGCCCCATCGTATGGAAGCGGCGTTTTTCCTTGTCCGGAATCACCCCTTTGGCGTTTTTTAACGCGCAAGTGACGAGTGTTTGGCAGTGTCCCTTTAAAACGGGCATGTTAATGAGAAAATCCGTATTTTTTACTTCGTTGCATAGGTGCAGA